>CAMLOC010000114.1 GCA_946481465.1 uncultured Shinella sp.
AGCGCCGCGCGGCCTTCCAGTCGAGGAAACCCATGCGGCTGAAGCGCGCGCTGCCGTAGCGCTCGGCGATGACGTTCTCGGTGACGCTCATGTCGCCGATGGTGCCGACGGCATGGCGGTCTTCCGGAATGCGCGCCACGCCATGGTCGAGCGCGACGCGCGGCGACCAGCCGGCAATCGCCTGCCCCGAAACGGAGATGCTGCCGCCGGTCGCGCGCCGGGTGCCGGCGATGAGCGCGGCAAGGGCCGCCTGGCCGTTGCCGGAAACCCCCGCCAGGCCGGTGATCTCGCCCGCGCTGAGGGCGAGCGATACGCCGTCGAGCCCGGCGCCGTTGTGAGGCGCGGTCGAGACGCGGTCGAGCACCAGCAGCGGCGCGCCGATCCTGGCGGGGCTTACCTCCGCGGGCTTCACCTCCTGGCCGACCATCAGGGCCGCCAGTTCCTTGCGGTCGGTCGAGGCCGTCGCGCGCTCGCCGGCAAGCCGGCCCGCGCGCAGCACCAGCACGCGATCGCTGACGGCCATCACCTCGTGCAGCTTGTGGGAGATGAAGATGATCGACAGGCCCTTGGCGACGAGCAGTTTCAGCGTGCGGAACAGCGCGTCGGTCTCGGCCGGGGTGAGGACGGCGGTCGGCTCGTCGAGGATCAGGATGCGGGCGTCGCGATAGAGCGCCTTGAGGATCTCGACGCGCTGGCGCTCGCCGACCGAAAGGC
The DNA here is from genome assembly GCA_946481465.1 of uncultured Shinella sp. The sequence goes on from CAMLOC010000114.1 coordinate 715, forward strand.
TGGAGACGGTGGCCGCCGGATCGACGGCAAGGCCGAAATCGGCGGAGAGTTGCGCGATGCGCCGCCGCGCCAGCCCCCGGTCGAGCCGCCCGCGCCAGAGGCTTTGCGTGCCGAGCGCGATGTTCTCCTGCACCGTCATGTTGTCGGCGAGGGTGAAATGCTGGTGCACCATGCCGATGCCGGCATCGAGCGCCGCCCGCGGATCGCCCGGCGGCAGCCGCGCGCCGAAGGCCTCCACGCTGCCCGCGTCGGCGACATAGTGGCCGAAGAGGATGTTCATCAGCGTCGTCTTGCCGGCGCCGTTCTCCCCGAGCAGCGCGATGACCTCGCCGCGCTTCAGGTCGAAGGAGATGGCGTCATTGGCCTTGAGCGGACCGAAACGCTTGCTGATGCCGGAAAGACGGAGGACGGGAATATCGGACACGCGGACGACCGGAACGGGATTTCGAGGAGAGGACTTTCGCGGGGAGGGACGGTAGCGGCGCCTTCAACCGCGCCGCCGGCCCTCTCCCCCCGCGAATGGCAGAGCGGATTGCTAGCTCGATTTCGGCTCTGCGTCGTTGATCTCGACAGTGAAGGACCCGTCCTTGATCGCCTTTTCCTTCTCGGCGACCTTGGCCTTCACGTCGTCGGGAACCTTGGCGTCGAAGGTGCCGAGCGGCGCGAGCGAACAGCCGCCGTTCTTCATGAAGGAATAGACGCCGTAGTCGTCCGCCTTGAAGGACCCGGCCTTCACCTCGGTGATCGCCTTGTCCAGCGTCGGCTCGAAATGCCACAGCGCGGAGGCGACCACGGTCTCCGGGTAGTCCGCCTGGGTATCGATGACATTGCCGATGGCAAGGACGTTCTTCTCCTTGGCCGCGTCGGACACGCCGAAACGCTCGGCATAGAGCAGGTCCGCGCCGCCGTCGATCTGGGCGAAGGCGGTTTCCTTGGCCTTGGGCGGATCGAACCACGAGCCGATGAAGGCGACCTGGAACCTGGCGTCCGGAGCCGTTTCCTTCACGCCCGCCATGAAGGCGTTCATCAGGCGGTTCACTTCCGGGATCGGATAGCCGCCGACCATGCCGATGTTCTTCGACTTGGTCATGGCGCCGGCGACGAGGCCGGAAAGGTAGGAGGCGTCCTGGATATAGTTGTCGAAGACCGAGAAGTTCGGCACGGCGGCGTCGGGCTTGAAGCTCGAGCCCATCAGGAAGGCGACGTCGGGATAGTCCCGGGCGACGGCGCGGGCGGCGTCCTCCACGCCGAAGACCTCGCCCAGGATCAGCTTGTGGCCGGCCTCGCAATATTCGCGCATGACGCGCTCATAGTCGTTGTTGGCGGTGTTTTCCGAATAGACATATTCGATATCCCCGCGCTCCTTGGCGGCATTGGCCGCCTTGTGGATGCGGCTGACCCATTGCTGCTCGACCGGGACGGTATAGATGGCCGCGACCTTGAGCGGATCGGCGGCGATGAGGCGGCCGGGCAGGCCCACGGCGGCGACCGCGGCGGAGGCGCCGGCGGCCTTGATCAGGGTTCGTCTGGAAATGCCGAAATTGAACGGATTGCGTTGCATTCGATTCCCCTCTGCTTATCGCGCAATTCATTGAAAAGCGTCTTTTTTTACCACTTGGTCAACATAGGTGAAATCGCACGCGGCGGCAATCGGCCGTGGCGGAAAGTTCGCCGCGGTCCCCCTCGACCAGACGGGCGGCCTGCCGCCTATCGCGTGTCCGTCCTGTCGCGCAGCAGGGTGATGATGGCGGAAAAATCCTTGCCGGCGAACCCTTCGTCGGCGAACTGCTGGTAGAGCGCCGCCGCCGCCGCGCCGAGCGGCGTCAGCGCGCCCGCATCCGCCGCGGCCGCCTGCGAAAGCTTCAGGTCCTTCAGCATCAGCGCCGCGGCAAAGCCCGGCTCATAGCCGTGATTGGCCGGCGAGGCGGGGACCGGCCCCGGCACGGGGCAATAGGTGGTGAGCGACCAGCATTGGCCGGACGAGACCGACGCGACGTCGAACAGCGCCTGGTGCGAAAGGCCGAGTTGCTCGCCGAGCACGAAGGCCTCGCTGACGGCGATCATGCTGATGCCGAGGATCATGTTGTTGCAGACTTTCGCCGCCTGGCCGGCGGAAGCGCCGCCGCAATGGATGACCTTCCTGCCCATGGCTTCGAACAATGCCTTTGCGCCGGCGAAGATCGCCGCGTCTCCGCCCACCATGAAGGTGAGCGTGCCGGCCGATGCGCCGCCCGTCCCGCCCGAGACGGGCGCGTCGAGCGCGGGACAGCCATGCGCCACGGCCAGCGCATGGGCCTTGCGGGCGCTGTCCATGTCGATGGTCGAGCAGTCGATGAGCAGCGTGCCCGGCGACACGACGGCGACGAGTTCCTGCCAGACGGAAAGCACATGCGCGCCGGCCGGCAGCATGGTGATGACGATGCCGGCGCCGGAAACGGCCTCCGCGACCGAGGCGACGGTCGAAACCCCGTGTTCCCGGGCATGGTCCAGCGAGGCGGCCGCAAGATCGAAGCCGCGCACGGCATGGCCGGCCTTCACGAGATTGGCGGCCATGGGGCCGCCCATATGGCCAAGGCCGATGAAGGCGATGGTGCTCATTTCCCGTCTCCTTTCCCGGTATCCGCGGCAAAGAGCGGCTCTGCCGACGGCGCGAAGAAGGCCGCGACATCCTCCGCGGCGACCGCGTCCAACCGCGCCGGGCGCCATTGCGGGTTGCGGTCCTTGTCGACGACCGCGGCGCGGACGCCCTCGTAGAAATCATGGCTGCGCAGCACGGCCGCCGTGGCGGAAAACTCCCGTTCCAGGCAGGCTTCGAGCGAGGCCTTCTGCCGTCCGAGGCGGAGCAGGCGCAGCGTCACTTTCAGGCTGAGCGGCGATTTCGTCCGCAGGACGGCGAGTGTCCTTTCGGCGAAGTCCGATCCGTCCCGTGCGAGCGCGTCGAGGATCTCCTCGATCGTGTCGAAGGCGAAAAGGCGGTCGATCGATGGCTGCTGCATCGCGATCCCGGCCGGGGGCGGCGCCTCAGCAAAGGCGTCGATCGCGGCCGACACATCGGCCCCTCCGGCGGATGCCGGCAGGCGGGACAGGGCTTCGGCAAGGTCCGGCAGGCGGTCCGAGGGGACATGGCTGTCGGCAAGGCCGAAGGCGATGACGTCGGCGGCGGCCAGCGGCTCGCCGGTCAATCCGGCATAGGTGCCGAGTTCGTCCTGCCTGCGCGTGAGGAACCACGAGGCGCCGACATCCGGGAAGAAGCCGATGCCCGTCTCGGGCATGGCGAAGCGGGTGCGCTCGGTGACGACCCGGTGGCCGGCATAGACCGAAACGCCGACCCCGCCGCCCATGACGATGCCGTCCATGAAGGCGACGAAGGGTTTTCCGAGCCGGTTCAGGCGGGCGTTCAGGCGATATTCCTCGCGCCAGAAATCGACGGGTTCCGGCGAGCCGGCCCGGCCGCCGTCATAGATCATGCGGATATCGCCGCCGGCGCACAGCCCGCGCTCGCCTTCGCCGGTGAGAAGCACGGCGGCGACCCGGGGGTCCGCTTCGAAGGCGTCCAGCGCCTTCTCGATATCGCGAACCATCGAAAGGGTGAGGCTGTTGAGCGCCTTCGGCCGGTTGAGCCGGATGCGGCCGAGCGTGCCGGTGCGCTCGATCAGGGTCTGCGGGTCAGATGTGGAGGGCATGGCCGAGGGCTTTCAATGCGGCTTCCTGCAAGCCTTCGCTGCGGGTCGGGTGGGCGTGGATGGTGCCGGCTATGTCCTCCAGCCGCGCGCCCATTTCAAGCGCCAGCGAGAAGGCGCTGGACAGTTCCGACAACCCGGCGCCGACCGCCTGCAGGCCGAGCACCAGATTGGTGTCCGCCCGCGCCACCGCGCGCACGAAACCGTCTTCGGACTGGGTCGTCATGGCGCGGCCGTTGGCGTTGAAGGGGAAGAGGCCGACGCGGATCTCGTAGCCCTGCGCGCGGGCCTCGTCGGGCGAAAGGCCGGCGGTGACGATTTCCGGGTCGGTGAAGCAGACGGCGGGGATGGCGCGCTTGTCCCAGGCGCGCTTGCGGCCGGCGACGATCTCCGCCACCATCTCGCCCTGCGCCATGGCGCGGTGGGCCAGCATCGGCTCGCCGGTGACGTCGCCGATGGCGTAGACGCCGCGCATGGAGGTGCGGCAGTGCTCGTCGATGCGGATGAAGCGGCCGGCGTGGTCGAGATCGAGGTCTTCGAGGCCCCAGCCCTCCGTGCGCGGCCTGCGGCCGACGGTGACGAGCACCTTGTCGGCTGCAATCTGTTTTTCCGCGCCGGAGGCGGTCTCGATCACCAGCGCCTCGCCGGAATAGCCCTTCGCCTTGGCGCCGGTCAGCACGCTGACGCCGAGGTCGGCGAGACGCTTTGCCACCGGTTTTACCAGTTCGGCATCGTATTGCGGCAGGATCTGTGCCATCGCTTCGACCACCGTCACCTCCGCGCCCAGCTTGGCGAAGGCGGTGCCGAGTTCGAGGCCGATATAGCCGCCGCCCACCACGGCGAGTTTCTTCGGTACGCTTTGCAGCGACAGCGCCCCGGTGGAGGAGAGGATCGCGCCGCCGAAGGGCAGCGCCGGCAGTTCGACCGGTTCGGAGCCGGTGGCGATGACCACCGTCTCGGCGCGGATGAGCTGGGTGCCGGTCTCGGTCTCCACCTGGACGGTCTTGCCGTCGCGGAACCGCGCCTCGCCATGCACGATCTTGACCCTCGCCTTGCGCAGGAGGCCGAGCACGCCGCTGTTCAGCCGGCCGACGATGCCGTCCTTCCAGCGCACGGTCTGCGCAAGGTCCAGCTTCGGCGCCTCGACCGTGATGCCGAGCGCGTTTGGGGCCGTCATGTGGCGCACCTTGTCGAATTCCTCCGCCGCATGGATCAGCGCCTTGGAGGGGATGCAGCCGACATTGAGGCAGGTGCCGCCGGCCTTGGCCTTTTCGACGATGACCGTATCGAGGCCGAGCTGTCCGGCGCGGATGGCGCAGATGTATCCGCCGGGGCCGGCGCCGATGACGAGGAGCTTGCAGACGATCTCTTTCATGTCATCAGCCTTCGATGAAGATCAGTGCGGGGGTTTCGAGCAAGGCCTTGATGCGCTGGACGAACACCGCAGCGTCCCAGCCGTCGACGATGCGGTGGTCGAAGCTCGACGACAGGTTCATCATCTTGCGCGGGATGAACTGGCTGCCGTCCCACACGGGCCGCGTCACGATCTTGTTGACGCCGACGATCGCCACTTCCGGGTGGTTGATGATCGGCGTCGTGACGATGCCGCCGAGCGCGCCGAGCGAGGTAATGGTGATGGTCGAGCCGGACAGTTCCTCGCGCGCGGCCGTGCCGTTGCGGGCGGCATCGGCGAGGCGCGTCAGTTCGGCGGCGCTGTCCCAGATCGACCGCGCCTCGGCATGGCGGACGACGGGAACCGTCAGGCCGGCCGGCGTCTGCGTGGCGATGCCGATATGGACGGCGCTATGACGGGTGATGATGCCGGCGTCGTCGTCGAAGGTGGCGTTGACGCCCGGCTGCTCGCCCAGCGTCCTGACCAGCGCCCGCATCAGGAAGGGCAGGATGGTCAGTTTCGGCTGGTCGGGCTTGCGGCCGGCGTTCATCGTCGCGCGCAGGTCTTCGAGGTCGGTGACGTCGATCTCCTCGACATAGGTGATGTGGGGAATGCGGGCGCTGGCGAGCCGCATCTTTTCCGCGATGCGGCGGCGAAGGCCGGTGACCTTGATTTCTTCCGTACCGGTCTTGCGGGCAAGGCCGGCCGGCGCGGCGACGGGCTGCGCGCCGCGCGCAACGAACTGGTCGAGATCGTCATGGGTGATGCGGCCGGCCGGGCCGGTGGCCGTCACCTGCCTGAGGTCGACGCCGGCCTCCTGCGCGCGCAGCCGCACGGCGGGGGAGGCGAGCGGGCGGGCATGGGCATCCGGTTTGGCACGGCTTCCCTTCTCCCCGACGGGGAGAAGGTGGCCCGAAGGGCCGGATGAGGGGGGCGGCTGGCGCGGTGCAGGCGAAGACACCCCCTCATCCGCCCTTCGGGCACCTTCTCCCCGCTGGGGAGAAGGGAGAGGCTGCAGCGCCTCCTCCGTTACGCTCTCATTCTCGCTTTCACCATCGCTCCCGGCGTCACCGTCGACCGCGATGCGCAGCAGCGGCGCTTTCACGGCCACCGTGTCGCCGATCTCGGCGCCGAGCCAGAGCACGGTGCCGTTGACGGGCGAGGGAATCTCCACCGTCGCCTTGTCGGTCATCACGGCGGCGAGCACCATGTCCTCGCGCACCGGATCGCCCGGCTTGACGTGCCATTCGACCAGCTCGGCCTCGGCCACGCCCTCGCCCACATCGGGCATCTTGATGACGAATTCGCCCATCCCTCAGCCCTCCATCACTTCCTTCAGCGCCCGGCCGACGCGGGCCGGGCCCGGGAAATAGTCCCATTCCTGCGCATGCGGATAGGGCGTGTCCCAGCCCGTCACGCGCACCACCGGCGCTTCGAGGCTGTAGAAGCAGTGCTCCTGAACCAGCGACACCACCTCCGCGCCAAAACCGGAGGTCAGCGTCGCCTCGTGCACGACGACGCAGCGGCCGGTCTTCTTCACCGATTGCACGATGGTATCGAGATCGAGCGGCAGGAGGCTGCGCAGGTCAATCACCTCGGCGTCGATCCCCGTCTCCTCGGCCGCGGCGAGCGCCACATGCACCATCGTGCCATAGGCGACGACGGTGACGGCGCCGCCCGGCCGGCGGATCTCCGCCTTGCCGATGGGGATCGTATAGTGCCCCTCCGGCACCTCGCCGAGCTCGTGCTTCGACCAGGGCGTGACCGGCCTTTCGTGATGGCCGTCGAAGGGGCCGTTGTAGAGGCGTTTCGGTTCGAGGAACATCACCGGGTCCGGGTCCTCGATGGCGGCGATCAGCAGGCCCTTGGCGTCATGGGGATTGGAAGGCACGACGACCTTCAACCCGCAGACATGGGTAAAGAGCGCTTCGGGGCTCTGGCTGTGCGTCTGCCCGCCGAAAATGCCGCCGCCGGTCGGCATGCGCACGACGATGGGGCAGGTGAAATCGCCGTTGGAGCGATAGCGGATGCGCGCCGCCTCCTGGGTGATCTGGTCGTAGGCGGGGTACATGTAGTCGGCGAACTGGATCTCGACGCAGGGTTTCAGCCCGTAGGCCGCCATGCCGATGGCCGTGCCGAGGATGCCGGATTCGTTGATCGGCGCGTCGAAGCAGCGCGTCTTGCCGTATTTCGCCTGCAATCCTTGGGTCGCGCGGAAAACGCCGCCGAAATAGCCGACATCCTCGCCGAAGACGACCACGTCGTCGTCGCGTCCCATCGAGACGTCCATGGCGCTGCGCACGGCCTCGATCATCGTCATTCTTGCCATGTCAGTATCCTGCCTTCTGCCGCTGGCGGCGGATATGGGCGGGCATGTCCGCATAGACGCCCTCGAAGATGTCGCGCACCGAGGGTTTTCCCCCGGCATGCAGCGTGCCGTGGCTTTCGGCCTGTTTCTGCGCCTGGATCACCTCCTCGAGGATTTCCGCCTCGGCCTGGGTGTGGCGCTCCTCCGACCAGACGCCGCGCACGATCAGGTGCTTCTTCAGCCGAAGGACGGGATCGCCGAGCGGCCAGGCTTCGGATTCGGTCTTCGGGCGGTAGGCGCTCGGATCGTCCGAGGTGGAGTGCGCGCCGACGCGGTAGGTGACGTATTCGATCAGCGTCGGCCCGAGATTGCGCCGCGCCCGCTCGGCCGCCCACTTCGCGACGGCGTAGACGGCG
>CAMLOC010000115.1 GCA_946481465.1 uncultured Shinella sp.
TAACCCTCTCCCCGCAAGCGGGGAGAGGGGACTTGCCCCACGAACCGATGATATTTGTGGAAACCGGCGCGGCATGTCCCTTCGCCCCGCAGCCAAGGAGAAGGTGGCCGGCAGGCCGGATGAGGGGCGGAAAGCCGCCTACGCCCGCACCCGCCGCTCCGGCGCCTGCGCCGCCTCGCGGGCCTTTTCCACCAGCCGCTGCATCGCCCAGATGCCGATCTCCTCGAGGGTGAGGGGGCGGCTGATGAGGTAGCCCTGGTAGAGGTCGCAGCCCGCGGCGGCGAGCAGCGCCATCTTCTCCGTCGTGTCGACGCCTTCCGCGATCACCGACATGTCCTGCGCGTGGCAGAGCGCCACGAGGGCGCGTAGCGTCGGCAGCGCCGCCGAGCGGGTGAGGCTTTCGACCAGCTCCCGGTCGAGCTTGATGGTCTCGGCCGGGTACTCGATGATCTGCTGCACGGACGTATAGCCCGCGCCGAAATCGTCGATGGAGATGCGGAAGCCGCGGGCGCGCAGGATCTCGATGTTGCGGCGCGATTGCTCGCCGAGCTTGACGGCGAAGGTCTCGGTCAGCTCGATCTCGATCATGCGGGCATCGATGCCGTGCCGGTCGGCGCTGTCGCAGAAATGGTCGCTGATCGATTTCGTGTAGAGTTCGGCGGACGAGATATTGATGCACAGGATGGTCTCGGGGCCGAACAGCTTGCGGATCTGCCCGTATTCGGCCATCGCCTTGTCGATCACCCACCAGTCGATCTTGCTGAAGAGGCCGGTCGTCTCGGCGATCGGGATGAACTCGTCCGGCGTCACGCGGCCGAGCACCGGCGAGGTCCAGCGCAACAGCGCCTCGCAGCCCGTCACCTTGCCGTGCCCGTCGACGATCGGCATGTAGACGAGGTGGAATTCGCGGTCGGGGTCGAGGACGCGCAGCTCCTCCTCGATGCGCCGCCGCCGGTTGCGCTTCTCGTGCAGGGAGCGGGAATAGCGGGCCGAGCCGTTCTTGCCCTGGGATTTCGCCTGGTACATGGCCGCATCGGCATTGGCGACGAGTTCGGCCAGCGTGCGGGCGTCTTCCGGATAGACCGCGATGCCGATGCTGGCGGTGACCGGATAGGCCTTGTCCAGCACCTCGAAGCCCTCGGCAAAGAGCGCGAGGATCTTTTCCGACATTTCGGTGATCGTGCCGCTGCCGGGCTGGCAACGCAGCATGATGGCGAATTCGTCGCCGGAAAGCCGGGCGAAGAGGCCGTCCGGCAGGCCACGCTCGGAGACGACGCGGGCGACGATGGCCGAGATGCGGTCCGCCAGCGTCTTCAACAGCTCGTCGCCGATCTTGTGGCCGTGCTTGTCGTTGACGAACTTGAAGTTGTCCACGTCGATGAAGAGCAGGGTGCAGCCGGTATCCTCGGCCTCCGCCTCCTCAAGGATCTGCGTGGAGCGGATGTTGAAATATTCGCGGTTGGAAATGCCCGTCAGCGTGTCGGTCCAGGAGGCATTCTGCACGAGGTCGAAGGACTGCATGGAATGGTCGTGCAGCCGCTTGACGTTGGCCGAAAGGCGGCCGATCTCGCCGATCTCGTTCATCTCCGGCAGGGCGCTGCGGTTGCCGGTCATCACGTCGGTGAGCTGGCGGTCGAGCCTAGCGATGGGGTTGGTGATGTAGCGGCGCACCAGGCCGAGTACGAGGATGATCGTGCACAGGCTGAGCGCGATGGCGCCGAGCGCCAGCAGCGACTTCAGCGTCCACAGCCGTTCCTTCAGGAAGGCCGGGTCGGGCGTCAGGCGCGCGAAGAGCGAAGGGCTGAGCGTCGCGGTGGTCGAAAGGCTGCCCTGGGCCAGAAGCTGGTGCTGGCCGATCTCGATCGTCGCGCCGTACTCCTTCTCCAGCGCGCGCTTCATGTCGAGGAAGAGTTTCGGCCGCACCGCGGTCTGCAGCAGGATCGCGCCCTTCTTGGCGCTGGCGACCGGACGGTTGAAGGTCAGCGGGTCGATGAATTCCGAATGCACGATCAGCGGCTCGATGCCGGCCGCTTCGAGATAGGTCCAGGAAGACAGGCGAGGGCTGTCGATCACATGCTGCGCATGCTCGATCTGCTGCGGCGTGATTTCCGCGAACGGGTCGTCGCTGTCCTCGAAATAATAGTCGACCGTCAGCGGCGGGCGGATGATCGCCACGGAGATGAAGCGCTTGCGGTCGTCGGAAAGCGAGGTGATGCTCTGCTGCAGGCGCACGCCGAGCGCGGTGTTGCGATAGGCGGCATCCGGCTCGTTGACGAAGAGGCGCACCGCGCCGCCCTCGACGAGCGAGTAGATGAAGCTGCGGTTCTGCGTCACCTCGTTCTGGAAGACGGCGGTGAGCAGGCCCATCTGCTGCCAGAGGCGCGCCCGCTCCAGGCCGAGAATGGAGGAGCTCTGCACGTAGTATATGAGGGAGGCGGCGAGCACGTAGCCCGCGAGCACGACCGGGAAGATGAGGGAAAGGGCGCGTTTACCGAGCGTCACTGATCTGGGCCAGACTGCTGATGATGCGGCGGCGGGCCTGGACCGATTGCACGGTCAGTTCCTCCTGAAACTGGCTTTTGGCCAGGATTTCCGGTGCGGCATAGATTTCGGGATTGGATCGCATGGCCTCGGGCAGCAGCGCCAGGGCGGCGGTGCTTGCGGTCGGCATGTTGAGCGTGGCGGCGTTGCGCGCGCCGTTGCGGGCATTGCTGATATAGTCGACCAGCTTCAGGGCCAGGGCCTTGTTGGTGGAGCGCTCGCTGACGGAGATGCAATCGAGCCAGGAGAGCGTGCCTTCCTTCGGCACGACATAGCGCCAGAGGCCGGGGGCGGAGACCTTGTCGTTCAGCGTGTACTGGTCGCCGCTGTAGCCGAGCGCCATGTGGATCTCGGGACCCTTGTCGGCACTCTGGATGGAGGTGATGACATAGTCGTAGGTGAGCACATAGGGCGCCTGCGCCTTCATCAGCTCGTAGGCGGCCTTCAGCGTCTCGTTGTCGTTGGCGTTCACCGACTTGCCGAGCAGCGCGAGCGGCGCGACGAAGGCCTCGGCATAGTCGTCGTACATGGCGATATGGCCGCGCAGGCTTTCGGCCGGCTTCATCATGTCCGCCCAGGAGTTCGGCGCCGCCGTGATCTTGTCGGAGCGGTAGAGGATGCCCATCGTGCCCCAGAGATAGGGCACGCCATAGCCGCCGCAGCGGCTCGCCCAGTCCTGCGTATAGTCCTTCAGCGACGGCACGTTGCCGGTGTCGAGCGCGGCGATGATGCCGCGGTTGCCGTAGAGCCGCGCGCCGTTTTCATTCGTCACGACGACATCGACATTGCTGTTCGGATCGGCAAGGATCTCGTCGCGCACGTCGCCGCTGTCATAGAAGGTCTGGCGCACCTCGGCGCCGGTTTCGGCGGTAAAGTCGGCAAGGATCTGCTCGTCGATATAAGCTTCCCATATCAACAGGTTGAGCGTTGCCGCGCGCACAGGAGCCGCGGGGGCAAGTGCTGCCAGTGAGACTGCTGCAAGAAAAGCGCCGCGCATTCCGAAGGCCCCGTTGCCGTTACGTCGGGTGAGGATAGTCGGCAAGACTTTATGAAGCGTTACAACCTGTAAGCCCGCCGCAAGGGGTGTTCAACCTTGGCGCAGTCCTGCCATGTCCACCCGTCTTGATATATATTGTGGACGTGACGACGTGCCGCCGGGCCTGTGGTTGGCCCGCCGCAGGCAGCGCACTATGGTCGCCGCCCGCGCCAACCAGAGGAATTCGACATGGCCCCGACACCGCTCAAGATCGCGAACCTGATCGCCGCCGAGATCAAGGCGACCGCCGCGCAGGTTACCGCCGCCGTGGCGCTCATCGACGAGGGAGCGACGGTGCCGTTCATCGCCCGCTACCGCAAGGAGGTGACGGGCGGTCTCGACGACACGCAGCTGCGCACGCTGTCCGAGCGGTTGACCTATCTGCGGGAGCTGGAGGCGCGGCGCGCCTCGATCCTCGATTCGATTTCGGGGCAGGGCAAGCTGACGGACGAGCTGGCGGCGAAGATCGCCGCCGTCGCGACCAAGGCGGAGCTCGAGGACATTTACCTGCCCTACAAGCCCAAGCGCCGCACCAAGGCGGAGATCGCCCGCGAGCGCGGCCTCGGCCCGCTCGCCGAACAGATCCTCGCCGACCGCGCGCCGGTGCCGGCGGAACTTGCCGAAAAATTCCTCTCGGCCGAGGTGCCGGACGTCAAGGCGGCACTGGAGGGCGCGCGCGACATCGTCGCCGAGCAGTTCACGGAAAACGCCGACCTCCTGAAACGCCTGCGGGAATACATGAAGGACAATGCCTTCCTGCGCGCGCGGGTCGTCGAGGGCAAGAAGGAGGCCGGCGCGAAGTTCTCCGACTATTTCGACCATACCGAACGCTGGGCGACGGTGCCCGGCCACCGGGCGCTCGCCATGCTGCGCGGCTGGAACGAGGAATTCCTGTCGGTCGACATCGTCGTCGACCAGGACAGCACCGAGGCCGTCAAGCCGGTGGAGCGTATCATCGCCTCCGTCTATGTGATCGGCACGAAGCCCGGCGACAAGTGGCTGGCCGAGGTGATCGGCTGGACCTGGCGGGTAAAACTCTCCATGTCGCTCTCGCTCGACCTGATGCGCGAGATGCGCGAACGGTCGGAGGAGGAGGCGATCCGCGTCTTCGCCCGCAACCTCAAGGACCTCTTGCTCGCCGCCCCCGCCGGCACGCGCGCCACGATGGGCCTCGACCCGGGCATCCGCACCGGCGTCAAGGTCGCCGTCATCGACAATACCGGCAAGGTGCTGGAGACGACGACGGTCTATCCCTTCCCGCCGAAGAACGACGTGCGCGGCACGCAGGCGGAGCTCGCCAGCCTCATCCGCAAGCACGGGATCGAGCTGATCGCCATCGGCAACGGCACCGGCAGCCGCGAGACGGAGAAGCTGGTGGCCGACATGCTGGCCCAGCTTCCGGCACCCAAGCCCACCAAGGTCATCGTGTCGGAGGCCGGCGCCTCGGTCTATTCCGCCTCGGAAACGGCGGCCGCCGAATTCCCCAACCTCGACGTCTCGCTGCGCGGCGCCGTCTCCATCGCCCGCCGCCTGCAGGATCCGCTCGCCGAGCTGGTCAAGATCGAGCCGAAGTCGATCGGCGTCGGCCAGTACCAGCACGACGTCGACCAGGGGAAGCTGTCCCGCTCGCTGGATGCGGTGGTGGAAGACGCGGTGAACGCCGTGGGCGTCGATCTCAACACGGCCTCCGCGCCGCTGCTCGCCCGTGTCTCCGGCCTTGGGAAATCCTCAGCCGAGGCGATCGTCGCCCATCGTGACGCCAACGGCCCGTTCGAAAGCCGCAAGGAATTGATGAAAGTCTCGCGCCTCGGCGCGCGCACCTTCGAACAGTGCGCCGGGTTCCTGCGCATCCCGAACGGCAAGGAGCCGCTCGACGCTTCGTCCGTGCACCCCGAAGCCTATGGCGTCGCCAAGAAGATCGTCGCGGCCTGCGGGCGGGACGTGCGTGCGCTGATGGGCGACAGCGCGGCGCTGAAGAGGCTCGACCCGAAGGTGTTCGTCGACGAGCGCTTCGGCCTGCCGACGGTGAAGGACATCCTCGCCGAGCTGGAAAAGCCCGGCCGCGACCCGCGCCCGGAATTCCGGACCGCGACCTTTGCCGACGGCGTCGACGACATCAAGGACCTCAAGGTCGGCATGCTGCTGGAGGGCACGGTGACGAACGTCGCCGCCTTCGGCGCCTTCGTCGATACCGGCGTGCACCAGGACGGGCTCGTGCACGTCTCGCAGCTTGCCGACCGTTTCGTCAAGGATCCGCACGAGGTGGTGAAGGCCGGCGACGTGGTGAAGGTGCGCGTCACCGAGGTGGACGTGCCGCGCAAGCGCATCGGTCTCACCATGCGCAAGGACGGCGGCGCGCCGGCCGCCCGCGACAACGCCCCGCGCGGCGACCGTAACGCCCAGATGAAGCCGAAATTCAGCCAGGCGGCGCCCAAGCCGCAGGCGCCCGCGCAGGGCGCGTTCGGCGCGGCGCTGGCCGAGGCAATGAAGCGGAAATAAGGAAAGCCCCAGTTTTCCTAATGGCTGTCGGCAGAAATCGTCGTTTGCCCTGAACCGCCCCGCCGTCCATTGTTGCGGCGTGGGCGGGCGCAAACGGGTCGGGCCGCAAGGCGCGGCCGGTATCCGACAGACAGGAAAGCAGACATGACGATCACGATTTCACGCCGGCAGGCCATTGCCGGCGCTCTTCTTGCCGTTCCCGCGGTTTCCGCGCTGACGGCCGGCACCGGCCTTGCCGCCGGCGGGGACCTCGCGCAGCGGCTTGCCGCGCTGGAGGCGCGCCATGGCGGACGCATCGGCGTTGCCATACTAAATCTTGCGACGGGTGCGCGGCTCGGCCATCGCACGGAGGAGCGCTTCCTGATGTGCAGCACCTTCAAGGCGCTGCTGGCGGGCCACATCCTCGCCCGGGTGGACCGGGGCGAGGAGACGCTGGACCGGCGCATCGTCGTGAAGAAGGCGGACCTGGTGGACTGGTCGCCGGTGGTGGAGAAACGTGTCGGCGGGGAGGGCATCTCGATTGCTGAACTCTGTGAGGCGACGATCACGCTCAGCGACAATGCCGCCGCCAACCTGCTGCTCGCCGCTTCGGGCGGGCCGAAGGCCGTCACGGCGTTCCTGCGCGGGCTCGGCGACGCGGTGACACGGCTCGACCGCACGGAGCCGACGCTCAACTATCATGAGGCGCCGGACGACGAGCGCGACACGACGACGCCGACCGCCATGGTGGAGACGCTGCGCAGGCTGCTCTTCGCCGAGGTGCTCTCGGCCCGCTCGAAGGCGCAGCTTGCCGCCTGGCTGGTGATGAACAAGACGGGCGACACGCGGCTGCGCGCCGGCTTCCCGGCCGGCTGGATGACCGGCGACAAGACGGGCACGAACGGCGACAAGGCCGGCAATGCCAATGATGTCGCCGTCGCCTGGTCGCCGGACCGCGGCGCCGTCATCGTTGCCGCCTTCTGCGAAATCCCGGGCATTTCCGGCGATGCGCGCAATGCCGTCATTGCCGGGATCGGGCGCATCGCGGCCGAGGTCTGAGGCAGGGGGGCGCCGTCCGCGCGGCGGCGCCTCAGCCCTCCAGGTCGTCCTTGAGCGCTGAAAGCACGCTCATCGCATGGCCGGCATATTGGCTGATCCAGCGGTCGTGGATCGCCTGGATCGGCAGGGCATTGAGGTGGTTCCAGCGCTCGCGCCCCTCGCGGCGAGCGACGATGAGGTCCGCCTCTTCCAGCACCTTCAGGTGCTGCATGACCGTGCAGCGGTCCATCTCCGCGAAGCGCTCGCACAGTGCGCCCGTCGTCAGCGGCGCGTCCTTGATCGCATCCAGCATCTGCCGCCGTTTGCCGTTGGCCAGCGCCTTGAAAACGGCGTCCTCTTTCGATTCGCTTGACATGTTATGTTTTTATAACATATTTTGGCGGCAGGCAAGATCGAGAGGGGCCGTGCGCCCCGGAGGAGGACGGCATGACGCTGGAATTTCGTGTGAACGGGCGCATCGGCAAGCCGGTCGCCGAGGTGTTCGACGCGGTGGTCAATCCGCAGAAGCTCAGCGGCTACTTCACCACCATCGGCGGGGCGAGCGCGCCGCTGGTCGAGGGCACGACGGTCACCTGGTGGGGTATGGCCCCGGTCATCGTCGACAAGGTGGAGGAGAACGCGCTGATCGTCTTTCGCTGGGATGCCATGGTGGACGAGGGGGAGGCGCCCTACAAGACGCGCGTCGAAATGCGCTTCAAGCCGCTGGAAGACGGCGGCACGATGGTGACCATCGCCGAGACCGGCTGGCGCGACAACGCCCGCGGCCAGAAATCGTCCTACATGAACTGCGAGGGCTGGTCACAGATGCTGGCCTGCATGAAGGCCTATGTCGAATACGGCATCAACCTGCGCGAGGGCTATTACCCGAGCGAGCTCAAGGGCGTCGTCGCCTCCGAGCAGCAGGATTTCACTTGAAACGGGAGGTTTGCAATGACGGCTGACATCAAGGGCGGCATCAACATCGCGATGAAGGTTCCCTCGCACCAGTATGAGGCGACGCTCGCCTTCTACCGCGACGTTGTCGGGCTCGAGCCCTTCGACGACAAGGCTCCGGCAAGGGGCTTTCTGCTCGGCCCGAACCGGCTGTGGATCGACGAGGCGCCGGGCTACAGCCAGGCGGAGGTCTGGCTCGAGCTCTTCACCCCCGATCACAAGATGGCTCTCGGCCATCTCGAACAGAACGGCGTCGTGCGCTGCGATCCCATCGAGGATCTGGGCGCAGGCTTTCGCGGCGGCTGGGTGATGAACCCGGCCAACATCGTGCACATGGTGCGCGAGCCTGACGCCTGGTGATGAATAGGGTCCGGGGACGGACGCAAGGCCGTCCCCGGA
>CAMLOC010000116.1 GCA_946481465.1 uncultured Shinella sp.
GGGGGGGGGGGCGCCCCCCCAACCTTGCGCCGTGGGCGGCCGCGCCCCCGGCGGGGGGGGGGGGGGGTGGGGGGGGGGCCCCCCCCCCCACCACACAGGATGTGCCGGCGGCCATAACCAAACCCTATGGCGGCAGACGGTAGTTGTGTTGGCCAAGGCGCGCCTCCGTCTCCTACCCTTCGGGACACAACGGGTTCGAGACCCGCACCATCCGACCGCTCCGAGGGAAACATGGCAAAACTGGCTTTCGACACTGGCGGGACCTTCACCGACTTCGCCCTTCTCGACGACAAGGGCGAGCTGCATCTCCACAAGGTGCTGAGCACGCCGCACAATCCGGCCGAGGCCGTGGTGCAGGGCGTCACGGAACTGCTCGACCTTCATGGCGGGTCGATCGATATACCCGGCCTGCAGGTGCTCGGCGCGACCACGGTCGTCACCAATGCCGTGCTGGAGCGCAAGGGCGTGGAGACCGGCTTCGTCACCACCGCCGGTTTCCAGGACATGCTGCGCATCCGCAACGAGGGGCGCTACGACCTTTACGACCTCAACATCAAGTATCCCGACCCGCTGGTCGCCCGCGCCAACTGCCACGGTGCGGAAGAACGCATCGCCGCCGACGGCGCGGTGATGACCGCGCTTTCCGAAGAGAGCGTGCGCGAGATCGCCGGCCGGCTGCGCGAGAGGGGCATCCGCTCCGTCGCCGTCTGCCTGCTGCATGCCTACAAGTACCCGCAGCACGAGAAGCGCGTCGCCGCGCTGCTGCGCGAGGAAGACCCGGATATCTTCGTCTCGCTCTCCTCGGAGGTCTGCCCGGAGATGCGCGAGTTCGACCGCGCCTCCACCACCGTCGTCAACGCCTATACCCGTCCGCAGATGGCCGGCCATGTCGCCCATCTCCAGCGCGAATTCGCCGGGAAGGGCATCGACCGGCAGGTGCTGTGGATGACCTCCTCCGGCGGCCTCGTGCCGAGCCGGCGCGCGGCGGAACTGCCGGTGCGGCTGATCGAATCCGGCCCGGCGGCCGGCGCGGTCGCGGCGGCGGAATTCGGGCGCATCGCCGGCGAAGACAGCGTACTCTCCTTCGACATGGGCGGCACAACGGCAAAGCTCTGCCTCATCCCGAACGGCGAGCCGACGGTCGGCACCGACCTTGAGGTCGCGCATTATCATCGCTTCCGCAAGGGCTCGGGCTATCCGCTGAAGATCCAGTCGATCCAGATGATCGAGATCGGCGCGGGCGGCGGCTCGATCGCGGCGAAGAACCCGCTCGGCCTGCTCGATGTCGGCCCGCGTTCGGCGGGCGCGGCGCCGGGTCCGGCCGCCTACCAGCGCGGCGGCACGGAGCCGACCGTCACCGATGCCGATATCCTGCTCGGCTACATGGGCACCGGCTCCTTCGTCGGCGGCTCGTTCAAGGTGTCCAGGGAAGCCGCGCAGGCGGCGATGGCGAAGCTTGCGACGGCGCTCGACGTCTCCGTCGAGCGCTGCGCCTGGGGCATCCACGACCTCGTCAACGAATCCATGAGCAAGGCGGCGGCGATGCATGCGACCGACCTCGGCGTCGATCCGCGCGCGCTGCCCATGGTCGCCTTCGGCGGCGCGGGGCCGGTGCATGCCTACGGCATCGCCCGCAAGCTCGGCATCAGGCGGGTGATCTGCCCGACGGGCGCGGGCGTCACCTCGGCCATCGGCCTCCTCATCGCGCCGGTCGCGGTCGATCTTTCCGTCAGCCACCCGATGGCGGTCGATAGCTGGGACATGGCGGCGATGAACGCCATCCTCGACGATCTCGCCGGCCAGGGTGCGGAGGTTGTCTCGGCGGCGGGCGTCGAGAAGGCGACGATCAGCAACCGCTATACCGTCGACATGCGCCATGTCGGGCAGGGGCACGAGATCACCGTCGCCTTGCCGGACCGCGGCCTGCCGCTGGATGCGTTCCGCCGGCAGCTCCTCGACAATTTCTTCAAGCTCTATCGCGAGCTGTTCGGCCGCACCGTCGCCGCGCCCGTCGAGGCGATCACCTGGCGGCTGCGCGCGAGCGGCGAGAAGGACCAGGTGACGCGGCCGCACCGCACCGAGGTGGCGGATGCGAGGAAGGGCAGCAGGCCGGTCTATTTCCCGGAAATCGGGGCCTATACGGAAACGGCCGTCTACGACCATTACAAGCTGCCGGTCGGCGAAGCGGTCAAGGGACCGGCCATCGTCGAGCAGCGTGAATCGACCGCGGTCGTCGGCCCGGCCGGCACCTTCCACGTCGATGCCAGCGGCAACCTCGTGATCAATATCGAATAAGGGGACGGCAGATGACCAGGACCGCTACCGATTTCAACGATCCGATCAACCTCCAGGTGATGTGGAACCGCCTGATCTTCATCGCCGACCAGGCCGATACCGTGCTCGGCAAGACGGCCTTCTCGCCCATCGTGCGCGAGAACCACGACTATGTGACGGTGTTGATGGACAGCAAGGGCCGGGCGCTCGCCCAGTGCACCTGGTCCATCCCCGTCTTCATCACCTCGCTGCCCGTCGCCGCGCAGAAATATTTCCTGCCGAAATTCCCGGTCGAGACCTTGCAGGAAGGCGACGTGCTCGCCACCAACGATCCGGAGATCGGCACGGGGCACCTGCCGGACGTGACGATGATCACGCCAATCTTCAAGAACGGCAAGGTCGTCGCCTATGCCGGCTCCATCGCGCATCTGCCCGATATCGGCGGCGCGCCGCTGCATTCGGAGGCGAGCGACATCTTTGAAGAGGGCATCCGCTTCCCCATCGTCAAGCTCCTGAAGGCCGGCGTGCCGAACGAGGACGTCTTCGACATCATCGCCGCCTCCGTGCGTCTGCCCACGGAGGTGAAGGGCGACCTCGAATCGATGATCGCGGCCAACAATGTCATGGGCCGGGAACTGGTGAAGTTCCTCGACGAATACGGGCTCGACGACATCGACGGGCTTGCCGAGGCGATCCATTCGCGCTCCGAGGCGCAGACGCGCAAGGCGATCCGCGAGTGGCCGAACGGCACCTATTCGGCCGAAGTGCTGCTCGACGGCTACGATACGGACGTAAAACTCTGCGCCGCCGTCATCGTGAAGGACGATTCGATCCATGTCGATTATGCCGGCACGTCGGACCAGGTGCTGCATTCGATCAATTGCCGCACGAACTACCGCTATGCCCATTCGGTCTATGCGCTGAAATGCCTGCTCGACCCGGAGACGCCGAACAACGAGGGCTGCATCGTGCCGATCACCGATGAGGCGCCGCTCGGCTCGATCCTCAATCCGCAGCAATGGACGGCGGGCAATTCGCGCAACCTGATCGGCCATGTCATCCCCTCGCTGATCTTCAAGGCGCTGGAGAAGGTCGTGCCGGAAAAGGTGATGGGCGACAGCGGCGGCGCGCCGATCTGGGCGGCCAATTGCGTCGGCCAGCGTGACGACGGCTCGCAATACGGTTCCGTGCAGAATTTCCACGGCGGGCAGGGCGCACGGGCGGAATTCGACGGGCTCGACACGCTGAGCTTCCCGTCGAACTGCAAGGTGACGGCGATAGAAATGTTCGAGATCGCGGTGCCGGTGCTGACCGAGCGCAAGGAGCTGATCGCCGATTCGGGCGGGGCCGGAAAACATCGCGGCGGGCTCGGCCAGCGTGTCGTGCTGCGCAATCTTTCCCGCAACCCGATGAGCATCTACCTCGCCTCCGAGCGCGTGCGCCATCCCTGCTTCGGCGTGGTGGAGGGCGAGAGCGGCACGCCGGGTAAGGTGATGAAGGACGGCAGGCCGCAATTCCCGAAAGGTAAGGTGGTGCTGAAGACCCACGAGCGGCTGGAGGTGGAGACGCCCGGCGGCGGCGGCTGGGGCCGGGCGGCCGAGCGCAGCGCCGACCTCGTCGCGCAGGATCTCGCCGACCGGCTGATCACGCCGGAGGCGGCAAGCGCGCGCTACGGCTATAAGGGTCTGGCGGCCGCAGCGGCGGAGTAGGAGGAAGCGATGGCACTGCTCGAGGGAAAGATTGCGCTCGTCACCGGCGCGGGAACGGGGATCGGCAAGGAGGCGGCCCTGCTGCTGGCCGGCGAGGGCGCCCATGTGGTGCTGACTGGCCGGCGCGCTGGGCCGCTGGAAGAGGTGGCGGCCGAGATCGCCGCGCGCGGCGGCAAGGCGGCGGTGCGCCCGCTCGACATTGCCTCGCGGGAGGAGATCGTCTCCGCCGTCGAATGGGTGCGCGAGACGCTCGGGCCGGTCGATATCCTCGTCAACAATGCCGGCAGCGCCAGCAAGGTGCTGAACGCCCGCTTCCTCAGCGAGGAAGAGTGGAATGCGACGGTCAATGTCAACCTGACCGCCGTCTTCAACCTCACCCAGGCCGTGCTGGAGGACATGATCGCCCGGGGCGGGGGAACGGTCATCACCGTCTCCTCGCTCGCCGTGATCAATCCGAACCTGCTGGGCGGAGCGGCCTATGGCGCGGCGAAGGCGGGCGTGAAGAACTTCATGACCTTCCTGCACAATACCTGTCGCAACCAGGGCATCCGCGCGACGACGATCCTGCCCGGCGAGACCGACACGCCGATCATGAACAACCGCGCCCGCCCGCCGCTCGACAGCGAGCGCGCGGTGATGCTGGACCCGCACGACGTCGCCCGCGCCATCCTGCTCTGCGCCAGCCTCCAAAAGGGCGCGACGATCCCCGAACTGCACATCTGCCCGACATTCATGCGCGACACCGCCGCCGATATCGAGACGGCGCGCTGGGTGGGCGCCCCTGCCGACACGCCGGACCTTCCGAAGGAGAAACGCCGATGAACGGAGCGAAACTGCGCGCGCGGCTCGCCGCCGGAGAGGCCGTCACAATGGTTACTCCCCACCACGCCTCCTCGGGCCTTGCCGCCCGGCTGGTGGAGTTGGGGGCGGACAGCGTCTTCGTCGATTGCGAGCACGGCACCTGGAGTTTTGAGGACGTGCGCATGACGGCGCAGATCGTGCGCGCCGTCGGCGGCGCGGCCATCGTGCGCCCGCAGTCGCATGAGCGTCCGCTGATCATCCGCTACCTCAATGCGGGGGCGGACGGCATCATGGTGCCGATGGTCGGCACGGCGGCGGAGGCCCGCGCCATCGTGGAGGCGGTGCGCTACGCGCTGCCGGCCGACCACGAGAAGCGCCTCGTCGTCGCGATGATCGAGACGGTGGACGCCATCGAGGGACTGGAAGCCATGCTCGCCGTCGAGGGCATCGACGTCTTCTTCATCGGTCCAGGCGACCTTTCGCAGGACATGGGTTTTCCGCCCGCCCCGCCCTTCGGCGAGCCGCGCCCGGCCGTCGTGATGGATAAGGTCGCCGAGGCGGTCGAGAAGATCCGCGCCGCCGGCAGGGTCGCCGGCACGCTCGCCACGCTCGACGAGATTCCCCATTGGCGCGGCAAGGGCGTGCAGTTCTTCTACGTCCATTGCGACCCGTTCCTGCGCCGCGGCCTTGCCGCGGTCAAGAGCGCCCTCGTCGCCGCCTGATCCGGAAACGCTCTATCGCTCCGGCAGCCCGGCCAGGCGCAGGGCGTCGGAGAACCGCGCGAAATCTTCCGGCCGGTGAATGGGCATCCAGTCCCTGAGATCGGAGAGGGTCAGCGACGGATCGAGCGTGCGCAGGCGTTCCATCGTCTTTGCGGCCTCCTGCGCATGGCCGGCGAGCGCATGGCTCGCCGCCTTCAGGGCGACGGCGACGAGCAGGCTCGGCAGGTCGATGAGGGCCTTTTCCGTCCAGGCGAGGGCGCTATCGTAGCGCCCGGCGAAGAAGTCCGCGAGCGCCATTCCGGCCTGCATCCGGAACATTTCCGGATCGAGCGGGCTCAGGCGGACGGCATGGGTGAGGTTTTCGGTGCCGCTGTCGAGCTCGCCGCGGAAGACCCGCAGGACGCCGCCCAGGAACCAGGCGAGGGCGAAGTTGGGGTTGAGCAGCCGCGCCCGGTCGATGAGGGCGATGCCGCCGTCGAGGTCGCCGGCAAGGTGGCCGAGCGCATGGCCGCCCCGGGTCAGCGCCACGGCATCGTCGCGGCCGCGCTCCACCGCCAGCCGCGCCAGCCGCGTCCCCTCGGCGATCTCCTTGTCCCGCTCATCCATCCAGCCGTTGAGCTTGCGCCAGAAATAGCACCAGGCCGCCCCGCCATAGGCCGAGGAGAAATCCGGGTCGAGCTCGATCGCCTTGTAGAACAGCGGCAGGGCCGCATCGATGGCGTCGCGCGTTCCCCTGTGCAGGTTGGCCATGCCGCGCAGATAATAGTCGTAGGCGTCGAGGCTTTCGGTCGGCTTGCGCTTGGCGCGCTCGATCTCGGCCCGCTCCAGCTGCGGCGCGATGGCGCCCACGACGCTTTCGGCGACCCGGTCCTGCAGCGAGAAGAGGTCGTCGAACGTGCCTTCGAAACGCTCCGCCCACAGATGCGTGCCCGTGATCGCATCGATGAGCTGCCCGGTGATGCGCACCTTGTTCGCCGCCCGGCGCACACTGCCTTCCAGCACATAGCGCACGCCGAGCTCCCGGCCCACATCCTGCACCTCCACCGCGCGGTCCCTGTAAGTGAAGCTGGAATTGCGGGCGATGACGAACAGCCAGCGCACGCGCGACAGGGCGAGGATGATGTCCTCCACCACGCCGTCCGTGAAATATTGCTGCTCCGGGTCGCCGCTGAGGTTCTGGAAGGGCAGGACGGTGATGGAGGGCCGGTCGGGAAGGGCGAGGGCGGGCACCGGCCGGGGCTCGCCGTGCGCCTCGCCGGCCGGTGCCTCGGGCGCTCCTTCCGCCTCGTCGAGGCTGACCTCGCCGATGAAGCGGAACCCCTTGCGCGCTACGGTGCGCACCAGGCGCTGCGCCTCGCCGCTGTCGCCGATCGCCTTGCGGACGGCGTTGATATGGCTGGTGATCGTCGATTCCGAGACAATCCGCCCGGCCCACACCGCCTGCAGCAATTCGTCCTTGCCGGTCACCCGGTCGCGGTTCGCAACGAGATGGAGCAGGAGGTCGAAGACCTTCGGGCCGATCGCCACGGTCTGTCCGCGGGCGGTCAGCTCCCGGCGCCCGGGGTCGAGCACATAATCTCCAAAGATGAACCGCACGTCGCCGTCCCCCAGCCGCGCGCGCGCCCGCATCACCGGCCGCCCGCAAATCCTTCCGCGCCTTGATACCCGCAACGGGCTTGGACGGAAAGCCAACCTTTCGGCAAGGGTAATTCAAGGGGGTGCCAAGGACTTCCCGGAAGCGGCGCGGCATTCTGGCTTCACATCGACGGCAATGGTTGCGGTCGGGAAAGTGGAGAAAAGCCATGAAGATCGTCGTGATCGGAGGCACCGGCCTCATCGGCACGAAGCTCGTGACCAGCCTGAAGCGGCGCGGCCATGCGGTGCTCGCGGCCTCGCCGAACACCGGCGTCAACACCATCACCCGCGAGGGCCTCTCGGCGGCGCTGGATGAGGCCGAGGTCGTCGTCGACGTCGCCAACGCCCCCGTCTGGGAGGACCAGGCGGTGCTCGACTTCTTCGAGACCTCCGGCCGCAATCTCCTGGCCGCCGAAGCGGCCGCGGGCGTGCGCCACCACGTCGCCCTGTCGATCGTCGGCAGCGAGCGGTTGCCGCACAACGGCTATTTCCGGGCGAAGGTCGCACAGGAGAACCTCATCAAGGCGTCGGGCATCGCCTACACGATCGTGCGCGCCACGCAGTTCTTCGAGTTCGTCGACGGCATCGCCCGGTCGGCGACGATCGGAAACGAGATCCGCCTGTCGCCGGCGCTGATCCAGCCGATGGCCTCGGACGACGTTGCCGCGGCCCTTGCCGACGTGGCGCTCGCTCCGCCCGTCAACGGCACCATCGAGGTCGCCGGCCCCGAGGCCCTGCCGCTCGACGAACTCGTCCGGCGCTTCCTGCAAGGGACCGGGGACCCGCGGACGGTGGTGGCCGACATCCGCGCCCGCTATTTCGGCGGCCTGCTTTCCGATCGCTCGCTCACGCCGGCGGACGGCGCTCGCCTCGGCACGGTCGGCTTCGATGCCTGGCTCGCGCGCGAGCGCGTCCGGCTGGCCGCCTCCTGAGGCGACCCTTTCACCGAGATCCAACCTTCCTGGCGATGCCGGCCCCGCGGGGCGGCGTCGGCAGGGCAACGCGCCCCGGAGGCCGTCATGTCACATGTGAACAAGAGGAAGATGATCGGCCTGGCGCTGTGCCTCGGCGCGGTCGTCGTCGTGGGCGCGGGCTGGGCCCGGGCGCATCTCGGCGAAGGGGCGGCGACCGACAACGCCTATGTCCGCGGCGACGTCACCTCTCTCGCCCCGAAGATCGGGGGCTACATCACGGCGGTGGACGTACAGGACAACCAGGCCGTCGAGGCCGGGGACATCCTGTTCCGCATCGACGATCGGGACTATCGCGCACGGCTTGCGCAAGCAGTGGCCAATGTCAGC
>CAMLOC010000117.1 GCA_946481465.1 uncultured Shinella sp.
ACCTTCGTCGCGCTGCGCACGACGAGCGCGGAAATCACCCGCGCGTTTTCGCGCAGCGCATAGCTTAGGGGCTTTTCAGCGAGCAGAGCCATTCCGTCACTCTCTCCTCGTCGCGATCAGATCGCGTGATCCTTCACGGACCGGAAGCCGAAGTAACCGATCAGCCAGAGGCACGACGCCGCGGCGAGCATGATGAGCGTGTTGATCGCGCCCAGCGGATAGAGGGCGATCTCCGGCTCGCGCGGCTGCACGTAGACGGCGAAGTAACGCTCCTGCTTCTGCGCTTCCTGCATGGCCGTTTCCAGCGCGGCGAGCGAGGTCGTGTAGGCCTTGACGGCGAATTCCTGCTCGACGCTGAGTTCGGTGAAGCGATCGATCATCTCGGGCAGGGCGCGGCCGGCATCCAGCCCGCTGCGTGTCGTCTTGTTGCTGGTGTCGTTGTCGCTGTCGCCGCTGATGCGCTTCTTCTGCTCGACCAGCTGCTCTTCGAGGGCAACGATCTGCCGCTCGATGACGCGGGCGGAGGGGGCATCCTTGCTGACCGAATCGACCAGCGCCTTGTAGCGGGTGCGCAGCGAGGCCAGTTCCTGTTCCAGCGAGCTGATGATCGTCGCTTCCATCGTGGCGACCGCCGTCGGATCGACAGCCTGCTCGGTGATGCGCAGGTCGGTGATCTGCCCGCGGATGTTGCGCAGCCGCTCTTCCGAGCGCGCGACCTGCTGGTTGGCGACCTCGACGAACTGCCGGCGCGACTTCTCCGAGAGCGTGTTGACCAGGTTCTCCGAGACGGTGAGCACCGCGTCGGCCACCTGCTTGGCGTCCGACGGGGAGAAGGCGAAGACGCGCATCGTCACGTTGCCGGTCGTGGAATTGTAGCTGACATTGACCATGTCCCGCCAATAGTCGCGGAACTCGTCGAGCGGGCGGCTCTCGTTCTCGCGATAGAGGAAGTCGATGTTCGGGCGGGAGTAGACGGTGCGGATGTCGACGCCGGTCTGCTCACGGATATCCGGCAGGATCTGCGAGGACTGGATGTAGTCGGCAACCACATAGGAATCGCCCGACTGCGCGCTGGAACCGACAAGCGCGGTAAGACCGAGGGCGTTGAGCGAGGAGGAGTTCGAACCGCGCACCGAGAACTGCGTCTCGACCACATATTGCGGGCTGGCGATGAAGATATAGTAGAGGCCGGTCAGGATCGTCGGCAGGATCGCCGCCAGCACGAAGGAGATGATCGGCCAGGGAAGCTGCCGCTTCTGCTTGGGCATAGCCGGCAGGGTCAGGACGGCGCTGACGAGGTCGGCGGGCTTGCGCGCCCGCACTTCCGCCCGCGACCCGAGATTCTCGTCGTCGTCGATGGCCGGATTGACGACCGGGCGCTTGGCCGCGCCCTGCTTGATCTTCACGACCTTCTGTTCCGAGGCGCGCTGGCGCGCGCGCTGCTTGGCGATTTCGAGCAGGCTGCTCGTAGTGTCGGCGACGTGGGTCGGGGTTTCCGCCACGAGGGGCGCTTTCTCATCTTTCACGTCGGCTCACTCTTTCCAACAGCAAACGGGGGCGTCGCCTAAATGCTTGTCGCCGCAACTTATTCGAAATTGCCTTTACAGACAATAAAAATGCCGCATCGGCCCGGGCTCCGGAAAGGCCGCCCGCGGGGCGGGCGAGGGCGGATTGTTGCGCCCTTTCCGGTCGGCGCGCATTCCTCGTCGAGCAATCCGGTTATTTTGTGGTCGTCGCCGGCGCAGGGCTCCAGCCGGCGCTCGCCGCGATGAAATCCGGATTGGCGAAATCCGCGTCGCTGGCCTGGCGGGTCTTGCCGTAGAGCAGGGGGGCGCCGTCGAGCGTGCGGGTCTGTCCGCCGGCCGCCCGCAGCACGGCATCGCCCGCCGCCGTGTCCCATTCCATGGTGCGGCCGAAACGCGGATAGACATCGGCAAGCCCCTCGGCGACCAGGCAGAATTTCAGCGAGGAGCCGATCGCCGTGCAGGCGTCGATGCCGTGGTCGTCGAGAAAGCGGGCCGTTTCCGGCGTGGCGTGCGAGCGGCTGGCGACGGCCGTCAGCGCGTCGCCGCACGGGCGACAGCCGATGGACGTCCGCCGGGTGACGGCTCCATCGCCGGTCACCTCGAAGCGTTCCGCCCCCGTGTCGTCGGCGATGAAGCCGGTCGAGAGCGCGGGGGCATAGACGATGCCGGCGACCGGCGCCCCGTCGCGGATGAGTGCGATGTTGACGGTGAATTCGCTGCGCCCGGCGATGAACTCCTTCGTGCCGTCGAGCGGATCGACCAGGAAGAAGGTGCCGCCGGAAATGTCCGGCACGCGGCCGGCCGCGACGGCTTCCTCGGCGACGACGGGGATGTCCGGGAAATGCTGCGCGAGCGCGGCGAGGATCAGCCGCTCGGCTTCCTCGTCCGCGGCGGTGACCGGCGAACGGTCCGCCTTGTACTGCACGTCGGCCCCAGCCTTGTGGATGACCATGATGGCGCTGCCGGCGGCCAGCGCCGCGCTTTCCAAGACTTGCTTCAGTTCTGCCTGCATGTTTCCGGTCCGGCGTTTCTGCCGATGCCATAGCCGCGCGGCGGCTTGAAAGCAAATGCGCTGTTTTCCGCCCGGGGTCGTAGCAGGGGGGAAAGCCCCCGATGTGGATGCGACAAGATGACGCCGGGCTTGCCGTTTGTGCTGCATATGCGAATGTGGGGCGACTGATGCAGGATTCCGCATGCGCTACTCCGCCCTTTCGATCTTCAAGCAAGCCCTTGCCGGCAATCTCGGCTGGAAACCCGCCTGGCGGGAGCCGGAACCCAAGCCGCACTACGACGTGATCATCGTCGGCGGCGGCGGGCATGGCCTTGCAACGGCCTATTACCTCGCCCGCGAATTCGGCATCCGCAACGTCGCCGTGGTGGAGAAGGGCTATCTCGGCTCCGGCAATGTCGGGCGCAACACCACCATCGTGCGCTCCAACTACATGCTGCCCGGCAACGAGCCGTTCTACGAGTTCTCGATGAAGCTCTGGGAGGGGCTGGAGCGGGAGCTGAACTACAATGTCATGCTGTCGCAGCGCGGTATCATCAGCCTTTACCACAATGACAGCCAGCGCGATCATTATACCCGTCGCGGCAATGCCATGATGATGGAGGGCGTGGCGGCCGAGCAACTCGACCGCGAGACGCTGAAGAAGATGCTGCCCTTCCTCAATTTCGACCATGCGCGCTTCCCCATCGTCGGCGGCCTTCTGCAACGACGCGCCGGCACGGCGCGGCACGATGCGGTGGCCTGGGGTTTTGCGCGCGGCGCCGACCGGCTCGGCGTCGATCTCATCCAGAACTGCGAGGTCACCGGCATCCGCCGGGAAGACGGCATCGTCACCGGCGTCGAGACGACGAAGGGCTTCATCGGCTGCAACAGGCTGGCGCTCGCGGCGGCCGGCAACACCTCGCGCGTCGGCGAGATGGCGGGCTTGAAGCTGCCGATCGAGAGCCATGTGCTGCAGGCTTTCGTCACCGAGGGGCTGAAGCCCTGCATCGACCACGTCATCACCTATGGCGCGGGGCACTTCTACATCTCGCAGTCCGACAAGGGCGGCCTCGTCTTCGGCGCGGAGATCGACGGCTATTCCTCCTATGCCCAGCGCGGCAACCTGGCGACCGCCGAGCATGTCATGGAGGAGGGGGTGACGATGATCCCCGGTCTT
Organism: uncultured Shinella sp.; assembly: GCA_946481465.1. The sequence goes on from CAMLOC010000117.1 coordinate 3,695, forward strand.
TCCCGCGTCAGGGTACTGCGCGCCTGGGGCGGTGTCATGGACATGTCGATGGACGGTTCGCCCATCATCGACCGCACGCCGATCGACAATCTCTATCTCAACTGCGGCTGGTGCTACGGCGGCTTCAAGGCGACGCCGGCCTCCGGCTTCTGTTTCGCCCATCTCATCGCCAGGGGCGAGAGCCACCATGTGGCGCGCGCGCTCAGGCTCGACCGCTTCGAGCGCGGTTTCCCCATCGACGAGGCGGGTGCGGGCACCCAGCCGAACCTGCATTGAGGACGCCATGGCGAGCCTGATCTCCTGCCCCCATTGCGGGGCGCGCCCCAAGGAAGAGTTTTCCATCCGCGGCGATGCGACGCCGGTCCGCCCGGCGGCCATGGCTTCCGACGAGGCGTGGAACGATTATGTCCATGTCCGCGCCAACCCGCGCGGGCGCATCCGCGAGCACTGGCAGCATGTCGCCGGCTGCCGGCGCTGGCTGGTGGTCGAGCGGGACAATTTTACCCATGAGGTGTTTTCCGTGACGGACGCCGCGGCGGCAAGGGGAGGCGCGCAATGACCGCCTATCGCCTTCCCTCCGGCGGCCTCATCGACCGCAGCCATTCCATCGGTTTCACCTTCGACGGCGCGAGCCTTTCCGGCCATGCCGGCGATACGCTCGCCTCGGCCCTCTTGGCCAACGACCGGCTGCTGGTCGGCCGCAGTTTCAAGTACCATCGCCCGCGCGGCATCGTGACGGCCGGGCCCTCCGAGCCGAATGCGCTGATGACCGTCGGCACGGGCGCGCGGCGCGATCCGAACACCAAGGCGACCGTCGCCGAACTCTACGACGGCCTTGCCGCCACCAGCCAGAACCGCTGGCCGAGCCTCGCCTTCGATATCGGCGCGGTGAACGACCGCCTGTCGCGCTTCCTGTCCGCCGGCTTCTACTACAAGACCTTCATGTGGCCCGCCGCCTTCTGGGAAAAGGTCTACGAACCGCTGATCCGCCGCGCCGCCGGTCTCGGCCGCACGGATCTTCCGCGCGATCCCGACGCTTATGAGAAGAGCTGGGCGCATTGCGACCTCCTCGTCGTCGGCTCCGGCCCGGCGGGGCTCGCCGCGGCGCTGGTCGCTGCCCGCTCTGGCCTGCGCGTCATCCTCGCCGAGCAGGATTTCGCCCTCGGCGGCGCGCTCCTGTCGGAGACGACGCGGCTCGACGGCGAGGCGCCCTTCGTCTTCGCCCGCTACGCGCTCGACGAACTGCACAGCCATCCCGGCGTCACGCTGCTGCCGCGCACCACCGTCTTCGGCTGGTATGACGACAATGTTTTCGGTGCCGTCGAAAGGGTGCAGAAGCACAGCGCCACGATCGACGCGGCACGGCCGGTCGAGCGCCTGTGGCGCATCGTGGCGAAACACGCGATCCTCGCCACCGGCGCGGAGGAGCGCCCGCTGGTTTTCGGCGGCAACGACCGCCCCGGCATCATGATGGCGAGCGCCGCCAGCACCTATGCCAACCGCTTCGGTGTCGCCGCCGGCCGGTCTGTGGTGATCTTCACCAACGGCTCGTCCGGCTATCGCACGGCTGAGGACCTTGCCGCGCAGGGCGTCGAGATCAAGGCGCTGATCGACAGCCGCGCGGATGCCGCGGACCGCGCGCCCGATGGCGTGCGGGTGGTGCGCGGCGGCGGCATCGTCGACACGAAGGGGCGCCGGCGCGTCCGTGCCGTCCTTGCCGATCGCGGCGGCTTCGAGGAGCTGATCGCCTGCGACGCCGTGGCAATGTCCGGCGGCTGGAGCCCGGTCATCCACCTTGCCTGCCAGCGCGGCGGCAGGCCGGTCTGGTCGCAGGCCCTGCAGGCCTTCCTCGCGCCGGAAGCGGGCGGCGGCCTCGTCATGGCCGGCGCCGCGGCAGGCCACTACCGACTTGCCGAATGTTTCGAGGACGGTGCGCGCAAGGCCTCCGCCATCGTGGAGGCGCTGGGCCGGCCCGTCGCCGGCTTCGAGCCTCCCGCCGTCGGCGAGGCGGTCGATCCGTCCTTCACGGCGCTCTGGCATGTGCCGGGCGCAAAATCGAAGGCCTTCGTCGACTTCCAGAACGACGTGCACGGCAAGGACCTCGGCCTCGCCCTTCGCGAGGGCTTCGGCCATGTCGAGCATGCCAAGCGCTATACGACGAGCGGCATGGCGACGGACCAGGGCAAGCTCGGCAACGTCAATGCCATCGGCATCCTCGCCACGATGCGCGGCGTCAGTCCCGCCGAGGTCGGCACCACCACCTTCCGGCCGTTCTACACGCCCGTCTCCTTCGGCGCGCTCGCCGGCCCCTCGCGCGACGAGCATGCCATGCCCGTCCGCCGCTCGCCGCTGCATGGCTGGGCGGCGCGGCACGGCGCGGTCTTCATCGATGCCGGGCTCTGGTATCGCTCATCCTGGTTCCCGAAGGCGGGCGAGAAGGCCTGGCGGGAGAGCGTGGACCGCGAGGTCCGCACCGTGCGCGAGCATGCCGGGCTTTGCGACGTGTCGACCCTCGGCAAGATCGAGGTCTTCGGGCCGGATGCCGCCGAATTCCTGAACCGGCTTTACTGCAATCCCGTCTTGAAGCTTCCCGTCGGCAAGGCCCGCTACGGGCTGATGCTGCGCGAGGACGGCATGGTCTATGACGACGGCACGGTGAGCCGGCTCGGCGAAGCGCATTTCCTCGTCACGACCACGACGGCGATGGCCGCCGGCGTGCTTTCGCATATGGAATTTGCCGCGCAGGCGCTCTGGCCGGAGCTTCGCGTTCGCTTCGTGTCGGTCTCCGACCAGTGGGCGCAGATGTCGATCGCCGGGCCGAAGGCGCGCACGATCCTGCAGGCCGTCGTCGAGGACGACCTTTCCGATGCGGCCTTCCCGTTCCTTGCTGCCCGTGAGGTGCGACTGAAGGGCAATCTGAAAGCGCGGCTCTTCCGCATCTCCTTCTCCGGCGAGCTCGCCTACGAACTGGCGGTGCCGGCGGGCTATGGCGAAGCGGTGGCCGAGGCGCTGATGCGGGCGGGCGGGCCGCAGGGCCTCTGCGCCTATGGCGTCGAGGCGCTGAACGTCCTGCGCATCGAGAAGGGCCATGTCACCCATGCCGAACTCGACGGCCGCGTGACGCCGGACGATGCCGGCCTCGGCCGCATGATGGGCGCCGGCAAGCCGGATTTCATCGGCAAGCGGCTCTCCACGCGCTTTGGCCTGACGGCCGCCGACCGCACCCAGCTCGTCGGCCTGAAGGCGCTGGAGGCGGACAAGGAGATGCGCGCCGGCGCGCACCTTCTCAAGGATGGCGCCAAGCCCTCGACGATCAACGACCAGGGCTGGGTCAGTTCCGCCTGCTTCTCGCCGACGCTCGGCACGCCTATCGCGCTCGCCTTCCTGAAATCGGGCCGCGAGCGCTATGGCGAAAAGATCGTCGTGTGGGACCAGTTGCGCGGCGTGGAGACATTCGCCGAAGTCTGCGATCCGGTCTTCGTCGATCCGGAAAACCGCAAGCTGATGGCGTGAGGAAAATTCTATGGCTTACGACTATCAGGCAGTGCATGCGCTGGACGGCACGATCGGGGCCGCTCCGGTCGAGCGGGCCAACCATCTCGCCGTCCACCGCGCGACGGCCATCGCCGTGGTGCTGGCGGCGCCCGGCCACGGTGCCGAGGCGGCCGGCATTCTCGTTGCCGACGGGGCGTTCGAGGCCCGCTTCTGCGGCCCGGGCGAATGGCTGGTGCTGTCGGAGGTGCATGCGCCCGAGACGCTGGTCGCCGAACTGTCCGTCCGGCTCGGCGCCTTCGCCTTCGTGGTCGACCAGAGCCATGGCCGCGTCGCGCTGACGCTGTCCGGCCCCGACGCCGCGCGCATCCTTGCGAACGGCATCGCCGTCGATCTGCATCCCGAGGCCTTCGCCGTCGGGCGCGCTGCGAACATGCTGTGCAACCATCTTTCGGTCAATCTCGCCCGCACCGGCGCCGACCGCTTCGATCTCGTGGTGATGCGCAGCTTTGCCGAGGCGCTGGTCGCCGATCTCAAGGTCATGGCGCGCAGCCACGATCTCTCCGTCGACTTCGCCACGCGCTGATAAAAACCTTCGGAGCGACACGGCGCTTCGCACCTCGGGCTTGCCGGGCGTCGGGGGAACCCAATAGGCTGCGCTTTCCGCAGCATTGAATTCCCTTCAACCCGGAAAAGCCGGAGTTTCCATGAAGAGCCATGCAAGGGTCGTCGTTATCGGGGGCGGCGTCGTCGGCTGCTCCGTCCTCTATCACCTCACGAAATTCGGCTGGAGCGATGTCGTGCTCGTCGAGCGCTCGGAGCTGACCTCCGGCTCGACCTGGCATGCCGCCGGCGGCATGCACACGATCAACGGCGATCCGAACGTCGCCAAGCTGCAGAAATACACGGTCGAGCTCTACAAGGAGATAGAGGACTATTCCGGCCAGGATATCGGCCTGCACATGACCTCGGGCATGATGCTGGCATCGACCAGGGATCGCTTCGACTGGATGAAGTCGATCCTCGCCAAGGGCCGCTATATGGGCCTCGATGCGCATCTCCTGACGCCGAAGGAGGCGCACGAACTGATGCCGCTGCTCGATCCCGACCAGTTCGTCGGCGCGGTGTTCGATCCCGTCGAGGGGCATCTCGACCCCTACGGCACGACGCATGCCTATGCCAAGTCGGCGAAGAGGAACGGCGCGGAGATCTACCT
>CAMLOC010000118.1 GCA_946481465.1 uncultured Shinella sp.
GTCGATCGCGACGACCCGGTCGAGGAGGTCCCGTATCGAGGCGTTGCCGGTCGGGGGAACGACGCGGCGCGTGTTGACGGGTATGCTTTCGAGCGTCGTATCGATCACGGCTGGATCGGGCCCGGCGGCGCGAAGCGCCCGATAGGCCACCAGCCATGCGGGATCGAGCAGGCCCTCCGGCTTGATCCGCCCCGCCTCGATCTCGGCCAGGACCGCATTCGCCGCCTTTTCCGCCGCGGCGACATCGCCGGTCTGGTTGAGATAGGTCATCAGGAAATCGCGTTCCGGCACCTTCGCCGCCATAATCCAGACGGTGTGCAGGCTTTTCTGCATCGCCTGGGCCGCGGCGTCGGGCACCGGGATCCGCGGCAGGGCCGGATTGCCGACGAGCGCCGGTGTCCAGCTCCACATCTGCGTCAGGTCGGAAAGCCGGCTCGTATCGGCAAAGCCGGCGACGAAGGCGGACCAGGCGTTCGCATCGCGCTGGCTTGCAACGAGACCGGCCTGGAGGAAGAACAGCTTGTGGCGGCCCGCCGATGCGGCAAGTTCCGCCTTCTCCTCGTCGGGCCTGTCCGCGATGACGGGCACGATCCGTCCGCTGACCGGGACTTGCCGTTCCGGCGGCAGGCTGGCGATGGCGGCCAGCAGCTTTCCGCCGTCGCCGTGCAGCAGGATGGCCCGCAGGGTGGAAATCAACCCGTTCAGCAGAACCGGATCGGCATTGTCCAGCGCGCCGAACCCGTCCCGCGTCGCATCGATGGCGCCGGCAAGATCGATCGCTTCCCGCACGCCGGCATCGCGCAGGGCGTGGGCGAGGTCCGCCGCCGCGTCCATGGAAAGCCCGCCATAGCGGATCTTCAGATAGGCCGCCTCCGCCCCGAAACCGCGCGCCTTCAACCGCGGCAGCGTCTCCCGGTCCGCCAGTACCATATCGGAGAAGGCGAGGATGGCGGGCTGGGCCGGGCAGGCCGCCGCGTCCTCGGCATGGGCCGCGGGGGCGAGCACGGAAAGGCCGAGCGCCAGGGCAGGCAGGAATCGCATGGGTTCGATCCTTGAAGAAGCACCTTCGAAAGGAACGCACGACCATGCGCGAATATTCGTCAGCCGGCGGGGCAGGTCGCCGTTTCGAAATGCGCGGGTGCCTTGCCGTCCTTGAACACTTCCGGGTTCCTGTCATAGCCGGGGCCGACGATGAGGGCCTTGGCCGGCAGGATGCTCTGGTCGGCACTGGAGGTGACCTGCGTTTCCAGGCTTTGCAGCACGGCGCCGTCGGGCCCGACCACCCGGATCGACACCTTGTAGGGCACGCCCTTCTTCACGCAGGAAATATCCGGGCTCTCCAGCACGACGCGGGTGAGGTTGGCAAACAGCCTGCGCTCCAGTGTCAGCGGCGCGCCGCCCGCCGGGTTCTCGAATTCGGCCCGCACCACGGAGCCTTCCGGCACGGGTTCGGTGCGGTCGAGCGTGACCATGTAGGTGGCATAGGCGAGGCGGTAGTTGAAGACGAACATCTTGCCCGTCAGCTTGAGCGGATCGGCTCCCGTCTCGCGCTGGCAGGCGGCAAGGACAAGCAGGAGCGGCAGCAGGATCAGCCAGGATCGTCTCATGGTGCGTTCTCCTCGCGGTTACGGCGGTAGTGGCGGCTGGCCTTCGCCCGGTTGCCGCAGACGGCCATGTCGCACCAGGCGCGCGAGCGGTTGCGGCTGCGGTCGAGGAAGAGCCAGTGGCAGTTCGGGCAGATCTTCAATCGTTCCGGCTCCGGATGCGCCAGCAGCAGAAGCGCGGAACGCGCCGTCGCGGTGTCGAGCGCCCGTGGCCGGGTGCCGGAGCGGCGCAGCGTCGCGGCGATCGCCTCCAGCAGGTCGGCAAGCAGCGCCGGCGTCCCATGCCCCAGCACCTCGGCGCGGAAATGCCGGTCGATCGCCTCGCGCAGAGAGACGAGCCCGGCGCGCGCCTCCCCGGTGACCCTTTCGAGCGGGCCGAAGAGTGCGCGTTCCGCCCCGTGCCGGTCCGCCCCGGCGGAAAAGGCATCCATGGTGGCGGGGTCGGCGAAACGATCGATCCGCCGCTCGGGATCGCCGCGCAGCACGACGGAATTGGCGACGTCGAGGGCGAGCGCGCCGCCGGAGAAACGATGCGGGGTCCAGGAGAAGGTCATGCGATATTCTAACTGGTAAAACTGTTTTTGCCAGTTATAATTTGCGCGCTCCTCCAGAACGGCCGGCCGCCGCTTTCCGGGAAGCCGATGTGACGAAGCGGAAAAGCCCGGAGCCGGCATGGCCTATTTCCTCCAGCAGATCGCCAATGCCGCGCCCGTCGCCGCGCTCTATGCGGCGCTCGCCTTCGGCTATTCGATCGCCTTCGCCGTGACGCGCCGGGCGGATATCGGCTATGGCGCGCTCTTCGCCTTCGCCGCGCAGATGTTTGTGCTGTTTTCCGGCTACGGCTGGGACCGGCTCTGGCTGGTTCTGCCCGCCGCCCTCGGCTTCGGCGCGGCCGTCGCGCTGCTCTACGGCGTCGGGGCCGGGCTCGTCGTCGGGCGGCATGTCATGCGCCCGCTCGCCTTTTCCTCGGACAATACGGTGGTGGTCGCCGCGCTCGGCGTCGTGCTGGTGCTGATGGAGACGGCGCGGCTCGCCTCCGACACGCGCAGCCTGTGGCTGCCGCCCTTCCTCAACACGCCGGTCGTCCTTTGGAGCGATCCCGCCTTTCCCGTCGCGCTGACGGTGCTGCAACTGGCGAACACCCTTGCCATGGCGGCCATCGTCCTTGCCGGCCACGTCTTCCTCGCCCGCTCGGCCTGGGGCCGGCGCTGGCGGGCGGTCTCCGAGGACCGGCAGGCGGCGGAGCTTTGCGGCGTCGATGCGGCGGGCGTCTATCTCTCGGCCTATGCGCTCGCGGCGCTCATCGCCAGCCTCACCGGCATCCTCGCCGTCTCCTACTACGGCAATATGGACTTCGGCGGCGGCCTCGCCTTCGGGGTGAAGGTGCTGTTCATTGCCGCCATCGGCGGGGCCGGCACGCCGCTCCTCTCGGCCCTCGGCGGCGCAGCCATGGGCCTTGCCGAAACGCTGTGGAGCGCCTACGGCGATTTCCTGTGGCGGGACCTGGTGATCTTTTCGGGGTTGGTGCTGCTGCTGGTGATCTTCCGGCGCGAGCGGCCGGTGCCGTAGGGGGCGCTACGACCACGCCTCCCGCGCCCGGTTGTCGCTCTCCTTGGCGTCCACCCAGCTGCCCTCGCGGCCGTCGGCAAAATGCTCCTTCTTCCAGAAGGGGGCGGAGGTCTTCAGGAAATCCATGACGAAGGACGCGCCGTCGAAGGCGGCGTGGCGATGCGGGGCCAGCGCGACGACGAGCACGATGTTCTCGCCCGGCGCGATCTTGCCGACCCGGTGGATGGCGGCGATGCCGAGCAGCGCGAAACGCTCCACCGCTTCGTGGCAGATGCGGCCGATCTCGGCCTCGGCCATGCCGGGGTAATGTTCGAGTTCCAGGGCGGAAAGCCTGCCGCCCTCGTCGCGGCAGAGACCGGTGAAGGTGACGACGGCGCCGGCATCGCGCCGGCCGGCGGCAAGGCGGGCGGCCTCCGCGGCCGCATCGAAATCGTCCGCCTGGACGCGCACGACGACCGGGGCGCCGGCCACCGCTCAGCCCCCCGTCATCGGCGGGAAGAGGGCGATCTCGCGTGCGCCGATTATGGGCTCGTCGTGCTCGACGTGCTCCTGGTCGATTGCGATGCGGATGACCTTCTCGTGCTCCAGCGCGTGGGCATAGTCCTCGCCGAGCGTCTTGAGATAGGCGAGGAGGTCGCCGCCGGTCGTCACGGAGGCGGGCAGCTCGATCTCTTCCTCGCCCTTGCCGATCCGTTCGCGCACCCAGGCGAAATAGACGAGCTTCGTCATCTCACTCGTCCACGATGTGCTTCAGGCCGACGCGGAAATAGTCGTAGCCGGTATACATGGTGATGAGCGCGGCGGCCCAGAGCAGCGTGATGCCGATCTCGGTCGTATAGGGCAGCACCTTGTCGCCGGCGGGGCCGGCCAGAAGGAAGGCGATGGCGAACATCTGGATCGCCGTCTTCCACTTGGCGATGCGCGTGACGGGCACGGAGACCTTGAGGTCGGCGAGATATTCGCGCAGGCCCGACACGAGGATCTCGCGGCACAGGATGATGATCGCGGCCCAGATCGTCCAGCCGGCGATGGTGCCGTCGGCAGCCATCAGCAGCAGCACGGAGGCGACCAGCAGCTTGTCGGCGATCGGATCCAGCATGCGGCCGATATTCGACGTCTGGTTCCAGATGCGGGCGAGATAGCCGTCGAGATAGTCGGTGATCGAGGCGACGACGAACAGCCAGAAGGCCGCCCAGCGCGCGAAGTCCGACGATTCCAGCCGCCCCTCGACGAAGAAGCAGAGAACGATCAGGGGTACGGCCACGATGCGGCCATAGGTGAGGAGATTCGGGATGCTGTATGCGCGGGAGGCCATGGATTCTTCGATCTCGACAGGTTTGCGGGTAGATGAGGTCTTTGTGACAGCGCCGTCAACCTTTGTTTCCGGCAATTCTTGGCGAATTTACGGAGCGCGGGGGAATGTCGCAGCCATTTGCGGCATTCCACGCGGGGCCGGCTATCCCGCCGCGTCGTCGTGGAAATGGTTGTAGACGATGCGCGCGACGCTTTCGGAAATGCCGGCGACCGCCATCAGGTCGGCCATCGCCGCGCGGGACACGGCCTTGGCGGTGCCGAAATGCTGCAGCAGGGCGCGCTTGCGCGTCGGGCCGACGCCGGCGATCTCGTCGAGCGGGTTCTTGACCATCTCCTTCTTGCGCCGCGCCCGGTGCGAGCCGATGGCGAAGCGGTGCGCCTCGTCGCGCAGGCGCTGCACGAAGTAGAGCACGGGGTCGCGCGGCGGCAGGGAGAAATCGGCAAGGCCCTTCATGAAGAAGCGCTCGCGCCCGGCTTCGCGGTCGGCGCCCTTGGCGACGCCGATGGCGATGACCTGGTCGGTGATGCCGAGTTCCTCCAGGATGGCGCGCACCGCCGTCATCTGGCCCTGGCCGCCGTCGATGAGGATGACGTCGGGCCAGGCGGGGAAGGGGAGGTCCGCCGCGTCCGCGCCCGGCTCGGCGCTGCGGTCCGGCAGGCCCTCTTCCTTGATGAGGCGCGAGAAGCGCCTAGTCATCACTTCCTTCATCATGCCGAAGTCGTCGCCGGGCGTGATCTCGGTCGATTTGATGTTGAACTTTCGGTACTGCCCCTTCACGAAGCCTTCCGGCCCCGCCACCACCATGCCGCCGACGGCGTTGGTGCCCATGATGTGCGAGTTGTCGTAGATCTCGATGCGGCGCGGCACGTAAGGCAGCTTGAAGGTCGCGGCAAAGCCTTCCAGCAGGCGCGATTGCGATGCGGTTTCCGCCAGCTTGCGGCCATGCGCCTCGCGGGCGTTGGCCACCACATGGTCGACGAGGTCCTTCTTCTCGCCGCGCTGCGGCACGGAAATGGCGACCTTGTAGTTCGAGCGCTCGGAGAGCGCCTGGCTGAGCAGGTCCATTTCCTCGACGGCCTGCGAGAGCAGGATCTGCCGCGGACAAGGCTTGTCGTCATAGAACTGGGCGAGGAAGGCGTTCAGCACCTCGCTGCCGGAAAGCTGCGGGTCGGCCTTGGGGAAATAGGCGCGGTTGCCCCAGTTCTGCCCGGTGCGGAAGAAGAACACCTGGATGCAGGAGACGCCGCCCTCGTGATGGATCGCGAAGATGTCGGCCTCCTCCACGCCGGCCGGGTTGATGCCCTGGTGGCTCTGGACGTGGCTGAGCGCGGCCAGCCGGTCGCGATAGACGGCGGCGCGTTCGAAATCGAGGTCTTCCGCCGCGTCGTTCATGGCGGCGGCCATGTGCGCCTTCACCTTCTGGCTTTTGCCGGAAAGGAAATCCTTCGCCTCCTGCACCAGGTCCGCATAGTCGGCATCGCGGATCTCGTGGGTGCAGGGGGCGGAACAGCGCTTGATCTGGTAGAGCAGGCATGGCCGGGTGCGCGTTTCGAAGACGCTGTCGGTGCAGGTGCGCAGGAGGAAGGCGCGCTGCAGCGAGTTGATCGTGCGCCCCACCGCGCCAGCCGAGGCGAAGGGGCCGAAATAATCGCCCTTGCGGCTGCGCGCGCCGCGGTGCTTGAAGATCGCCGGCGCGCGCGTGTCGCCCGTCACGAGGATATAGGGGAAGGACTTGTCGTCGCGCAAAAGCACGTTGAAGCGCGGGCGCAGGCGCTTGATGAGGTTCGCCTCGAGCAGCAGCGCCTCGGTCTCGGTGCGCGTGGTGACGAACTCCATGTTCGCCGTCTGGCGGATCATCTGCGTGATGCGGTTGGAGTGGCCGCGGCCCTGCGCATAGTTCGTCACGCGCTTCTTGAGGCTGCGCGCCTTGCCGACATAGAGCACGTCGCCCGCCGCATTGAACATGCGGTAGACGCCCGGGCTGTTCGGCAGGCGCTTGACGAAGAGCTGGATCAGTTCGGCGCCGACAAGGCCCTCGGGCGCGCCGCCGCCTTCGTTCCAGTCTATGCCGGGCGTGACGGCGGCGGTCGCCGCGGGGGCTTCCTGCAGCTCGTCCTCGTCGTCCGTTTCGTTCTCGTCATAGAGGATGCCGCCATCCTCCACCTTCCGGCCGTTCATTCCGTTATTCCCCCGACATCGGGTGTTTCCCAGGCGAGGTGCTGCCCGCCGTCGAGCGCTATCATTTGCCCCGTAATGGAGGGCGTGTCGAACAAAAAGCGAACTGTGCGGCCAAATTCCTCAAGGCCGGGGCCGCGGCGCAGGATCAGTCCGTCCACCTGTGCCTGGAAAGCGGCGTCGTCCTGCCGCTCGTTGGGCAGCGACGGGCCGGGGCCGATGGCGTTGACGCGCACGCGCGGCGCAAAGCTCTGCGCCATGGTGCGGGTCGCCATCCACAGCGCCGATTTGGAGAGCGTGTAGGAATAGTAGCGCGGCGTCGGGTTCCAGACGCGCTGGTCGATGATGTTGACGATCGAGCCTGCGATGCCTTCGGGAAGCTGGCGCACGAAATCGCGCGCGAGGATCGACGGCGCCTTCACATGCACGGCGAAATGCCGGTCCCACAGCGCGTCGTCGAAGGCCTCCACCGTGTCGGGCTTGAAGAGCGAGGCGTTGTTGACGAGGAGGTCGATAGGGCCGAGCGCGTCCGCCGCCGCGTCGATCAGCCGGCCCGTCGCAGCGCCGTCCGAAAGGTCGCATCGCAGGGCGACGGCCCGTCCGCCGCCGGCATTGAAGGCGCGGGCCATCGCCGCGGCGTCTTCCAGGGACGTGTTGGCGTGGATGGCGACGGAAAAACCGTTCGCGATGAGGTCTTCGACGATGGCCTTGCCGATGCGTTTCGCGCCGCCCGTCACGAGGGCCGTCCTGAGGGGCTTGTTCACGAAAATCCGTCCTGCCGATTCATTTGTTTAACCGGCCCAAGATATAGACATCCCGGCGCAGGCTTAAACTCCCCCTGACAATTGGTTGCGGAAAAATTAACCGGAAAAGCACGTTCAAAGTAATTTGAAGTATATTTTACCGATTTTAACATTTGTTGATTTTATGGTTAACAAATCCCCTGGTGCGCAAAAGTCACATCCCATTTGTGCCGCCCCGTTGCCACAATCATTTCACATTTTGGCTCTTTCAATTCCTCAATCTTTATTCAATTTCCGCTCAACCGGGCGGGACTGAATTGGAAATGACGATGCCCGATCGCCTCCCAAAGCGGGCGTCGTTTAGTAAAGGAGAATATCATGCGTACACTCATCGCCACCCTCGTCGCTTCGACCGTTTCCCTGGTCGCTTTCCAGGCCGCTCACGCTGCTGACGCCATCGACGAAATTCCGCAGGCTCCGGCCGCCGAATATTCCGAGCCGGTCGCCAGCGGCAACTGGGCCGGCGCCTATGCCGGTGGTACGGCAAGCTGGCAGCGCGGCGACTTCAACCATCAGGGCGATGCCAAGGCGAACGGCCTCGGCGGCGGCGTCTACGGCGGCTACAACATGCAGAACGGCCAGCTCGTCTACGGCGGCGAAGCGGACCTCAACTATTCGGGCGTCGATGCCGAGCGCAACGGCCTGAAGGGCAAGCAGGGCGTCAACGGCTCGATCCGCGGCCGCGTCGGCGTCGACATGAACCCGGTCCTCGTCTACGGCACGGCCGGCATCGCCGGCACCAATGTCGAGATGAAGAACGGTGCCGGCAAGGACGACCGCAACATGGTCGGCTGGACCGTATCGAATACCGCTACAGCGACTACCAGAAGAAGAGCTTCAACCTCGGCGGCACCAAGGTGAAGTCCGGCTTCGAAGACCACAGCGTCCGCGTCGGTCTCGGCGTGAAGTTCTAAGCCGAACGG
>CAMLOC010000119.1 GCA_946481465.1 uncultured Shinella sp.
TCGTTGCCATTGTGCCCTCTTCCATGCTGCCGCCCCTGCCGGGTCGGCCGTTCGATGAAAGCGACATTGGCGGAGCGAATGCAGATAGTCAACTGAAAACTGTTGACAGTTTGCACTTGTTGTGAGGATATGGCGCTGCGTATATGATTGCGCAGTGGAGGAAGGACCAATGAAGAAACTGATTGCAGGCCTGTTTGCCGCCGCCTTGAGCCTGACGGGCGCGGCGCAAGCGGCAGATCCCTATTTCGCAGGGAAGGAATTTCGCATCGTGGTGGGTTTCGCGCCGGGCGGCGGCAACGACCTCTTTGCCCGCGTCTTCCCGGAATATCTGCCGAAGCACATAGAAGGCGAGCCCGTCGTCATCGTCGAGAACCGGCCGGGCGCCGGCGGCGTGACGGCCCTCAACTGGTATGTGGATGCAGCCCCCCATGACGGCACCGTCGCCTTCGTCTGCTCGGGTGGACTCGTGACCCGCATGGTGCTCGGCTATGAGGGCGTGACGGCGAAGGTCGCGGACCTGAAGCCGCTGATCGCCGGCCCGCTCGGGCGTACCAACTACATCTCGACGACCACCGGCTACAAGGAGCCGAAGGACATCCTGACCCTGAAGGAACCGCTCTATCTCGGTTCCACCGATCCGCTCTCGACGATCGGCTCGGTCATCGGTCTCACACTTCTCAAGGTGCCGTTCAAGGCCGTGAAGGGCTATCCCGGCAAGAATGACGCGATGCTTGCCTTCCAGCGCGGCGAGGTCACCGTCGGCGATATCGCGACGCCGATCTTCAAGGACAGCATGGCGCCGCTCATTGCGGACGGCACCGTGCTTCCGCTCTTCGCCCAGGGCATCATGAAGGGCGATGAACTGGCCCGCGACCCGGCCAATCCGGAACTTCCGACCATCGCCGAATTCTACCAGACGCTCTATGGCGAACCCCCGTCGGGTCCGGCCTGGGAAGCCTACAAGCAAGTCATCCGCGCGATCGGCAATGGCGGCAAGATCCTGATGATCCACAAGGACACCCCGCCGGAAGCGGAAGAAGCGCTGCGCAAGGCGTTTACCTCGGTCCTGCAGGACGAGGCCTTCGTCAAGAATGCGGACATCGCGCTCGAAGGCTACGGCTTCTCCTTCGGCGAGGACCTCATCAAGAACGTCAACGCGATCGTCGAGATCGATCCCGAGGTGAAGGCCTGGATGCAGGAGCTCTACACCAAGGATTACGGCATGAAGTTCGCATCGAACTGACGCCCGACCATGTGAACTTGGCGGCGCGAAGGCCCACGCGCCGTCCATCCTTCCGGAGACGACAATGACCCTCGAAGGCCGGTTCACGCACGACGGCGTGACCTATCTGTTTGCCGATACTTGCCGCCACGTCGGGAATGACCGGTTTTCCCGCATGCCCTATTCGGCCCGCGTGCTGGCGGAAAACGTGCTCCGCCATCTCGGCCGCCCGGGTTTTGGCGACCGCGAGATCGACTGGCTCGCCGACCGCGCGACAACGGACGGTCAGTCGGCAATCGCGCTGATGATTCCGCGCGTCATCCTGCCGGATTCCTCCGGCGTGCCGGCATTGATGGACCTTGCGGCGCTGCGCTCGGCCGCTGCCCGCCGCCACCTGCCGATCGAGGCGGTCGACACGTCCGTACCGGTCGATCTGGTGGTCGACCACTCGCTGCAGGTGGATGTATCGGGCATCGCGGGCGCCGATGCGGAAAATCTCGCCCGCGAACTGAAGCGCAACGACGAGCGTTACCGGTTCCTGCGCTGGGCGCAATCGGCCTTCGCCAGCCTCCGCGTCTTCCCGCCGGGTTCCGGCATCATCCACCAGGTCAATATCGAGCAGATCGCAACCATTGTCCGCACCGCCACGCAGGGTGGCGGAACGATCGCCTATCCGGACATGGTCGTCGGCGGGGATTCGCATACGCCGATGGTCGCCGCTCTCGGCGTCGTCGGCTGGGGTGTGGGCGGCATAGAGGCGGAGACCGTCATGCTCGGCCAGGCCTATATCCTGCCCGTTCCAGAATTCGTCGGCGTCAGGCTCACGGGCAAGCTCAGGCCCGGCATCACGGTCACCGACCTCGCGCTCACCGTCACGCACCGGCTTCGTCGGGAGGGTGTCGTCGGCACCTTCGTCGAATATTTCGGCCCCGCCGTTTCCACCATGGCCGTGCCCGACCGCGCGACGCTTTCCAACATGGCGCCCGAATATGGCGCGACCACCGGCTTCTGGCCCGTCGACCGGCTGACGCTCGACTACCTCGCCATGACCGGTCGCCCTGAAAGGCAGATCGCACTTGTCGAAGCCTATTGTCGCGCGGCGGGCCTCTTCCGCGAGGAGGGAGTCGGCGATCCCGCCTACGACCGGATCGTCGAAGTCGATCTTGCATCCGTTGAGCGCTCGCTCGCCGGCCCCAGCAAGCCCTACAATCTCCGCCGGCCCGAGAGCGTGCCTCATAGCCTGAAGGCGCGGCTCGAGGAGCGCCACAAGATCGAGGCGGCGGGCCGCACCGGCCAGATCGTGATGGCCTCCATCACCTCCTGCACCAACACGGCCAACCCGCATGCCATGATCCGCGCCGGCCTGGTCGCGAAGGCCGCCGTCGAGCACGGCCTCGCCCCGCCCGCCTGGGTGAAGACCTCGCTCGCGCCCGGCTCGCGCGCCGTGACCCGCTATCTGGAGGAAGCCGACCTGCTTGCCCCCCTGGAGGCGATCGGATTCCAGGTCGTCGGCTACGCCTGTGCCTCCTGCGGCGGCAAGTCCGGCCCGCTGAAACCGGAAGCCGTGGCGCTCGCGCAGGATGGAATGCCGCTCGTCGCGGTGCTCTCCGGCAATCGCAATTTCGACGGCCGCATCCATCCCATGCTCGATGCCAGCTATCTCTGCTCGCCGGGTCTCGTCGTGGCCTACGGTCTTGCCGGAACGCTCGATATCGATATCGACAAGGACCCGATTGCGAAGGGTACGGACGGCAAGGACGTCTATCTCCGCGACCTCTGGCCTTCCGACGACGCGGTCGATGCCCTGGTGAAAAAGCACGTCACCCCCTCCGCTTTCCTGGTTGGGGCTGCCGCGGCGGAAGAGAGCTGGAAGCGCCTCAAGGCGCCGGAAACGGCGCTCTACCCCTGGGATCCGACGTCGAGCTACATCCTGGAGCCTCCCTTCTTCGACCGCATGCCGGAGCGTCTCGGCGGCATGGACGAGATCGTCGGTGCGCGCGTGCTCGCCCTGTTCGGCGACGGGCTTACCACCGACCATGTCTCGCCGGGCGGCGAGATCCTGCCCGAAAGCCCCGCCGGCATCTACCTGAAGGGCCTCGGCATAGAGCGGCCGGACTTCAACACCTATGTCGGCCGCCGCGGCAATTCCGAGGTCATGGCCCGCGCCACCTATGCCAATGTGCGCATCCAGAACCGGATGGTGGCCGAACGGGAAGGCGGCTGGACGCGTCTTCATCCGGAAGACGAGATCGTCTCCATCCACGAGGCGAGCGAGACCTACCGTCGTCGCGGAACGCCTCTCGTCGTGCTGGCCGGCAGCGACTTCGGCGTCGGCTCCAGCCGCGATTGGGCCGCCAAGGGCCCCGCGCTGCTGGGCGTGCGCGCCATCATCGCCCGCTCCTTCGAGCGCATCCACCGCTCCAACCTCATCGGGCTCGGCATCATGCCGCTTCTCTTCGCCGACGGCGAGGATCCCGACACGCTCGGCCTCGACGGCGACGAAATCCTCGACCTCACCGGCCTCCAGGCCGCAATCCGCCGCGGGGAGTTGGCCGCGGTCACCGCCCGTCACGCGGACGGGCATACGACCACCTTCAATGTCACGATCGACATCCGCTCGCTCGCCGAAAGCGAACTCCTCCTCGGTGACGGCATGTTCAAGGCCGCGCTCGCCACGCTCGGCCACCATCGGGAAGGGGCCTGTCCATGAACCTGCAACAGGCCACTACAGTGCTTCGCACCGGCGGCGAACTGATCGTCGACGTGCTGGAGGCGAACGGCGTCGAGCGGCTCTATTGCGTGCCGGGCGAAAGCTATCTCGCCGTGCTCGACGCGCTCCACGATTCGTCTATCCGCACCATCGTCTGCCGGCAGGAGGGAGGAGCCGCGATGATGGCGGATTGCGAGGGGCGGCTGACCGGCCGACCCGGCATCTGCTTCGTTACGCGGGGGCCGGGCGCGACCAATGCCGCCCCCGGCCTGCATGTCGCGATGCAGGATTCGATCCCGCTCATCCTCTTCGTCGGCCAGGTGGCACGAAAGAACAGGGAGCGCGAGGGTTTCCAGGAACTCGATTTCCGCGCCGTCTTCGGCTCCCTGACCAAGTGGACCGTGGAGATCGACGACGCCGCCCGCATCCCCGAACTCGTCACCCGTGCCTTTTCCGTGGCGCTTTCCGGACGACCCGGTCCCGTCGTGGTGGCGCTTCCGGAGGACATGCTGAGGGACAAGGTCCCCGCAATCCCGCTCCGTCCGGCCGTCACGGTGGAGACAGGCCCGGACGAGGCTGCCCTCGACAGGCTCGAGACGATGCTGTCGGAGGCCAGAGCGCCGGTCATGGTCCTCGGCGGCACGCGCTGGAACGAAGACGCCGCCCGCGCGGCGCATGCCATCGCCGAGGCCTGGCAGCTTCCCGTCGCGTGCTCCTTCCGCCGCCAGATGCTCTTCGACCATCTCCACCCGAACTATGCGGGCGATGCCGGGATCGGCCAGAATCCGAAGCTTTCCGCCCGCATCCGCGCGGCGGACCTCGTGCTGCTTGTCGGCGGGCGGCTCGGCGAAATGCCATCCGCCGACTACACGCTGCTCAAGAGCCCCTTCCCCGACCAGCGCCTCGTCCATGTCCACGCCGATGGCGGCGAACTCGGCCGCGTCTACCAGCCTGCGCTTGCGATCCATGCGACGCCCGCCGCCTTTGCAACGGCCTTCGCCCGACGCAAGCCGGCTGCTGATCCGGACCGTTCGGCCGCGGTCGGGGCGGCGCATCGCGATTATCTCGACTGGTCCACCCCGCCCGAGACAGGCCCGGGGGCGCTCCATATGGGACCGATCATGACCTGGCTCCAGTCGGCGCTGCCGGAAGACGCCATCATCGCGAACGGCGCGGGCAACTACTCCGTCTGGGTCCACCGATACCATCGTTTCCGCCGCTTCCTCACCCAGGCCGCGCCCGCATCCGGCTCGATGGGCTACGGCACCCCCGCCGCCGTCGCCGCCAAGGCGATGTTTCCGCAGAAGACAGTTATTGCCTTTGCCGGCGACGGCTGCTTCCTGATGAACGGGCAGGAATTCGCGACCGCGGTGCAGTACAACCTGCCGATCATCGTCATCGTCGTGAACAACGGCATGTACGGCACGATCCGCATGCATCAGGAACGGGAATATCCCGGCCGCGTCAGCGGCACCGATCTCGTCAATCCGGACTTCGCGGCGCTCGCTACCGCCTATGGCGGCCATGGCGAGACCGTGACCGAGACGCGCGACTTCCAGGCCGCCTTCGAACGCTGCCGGGCGAGCGGCAAACCGGCATTGATCGAGCTTCGCATCCATCCCGAAGCGCTGACGCCGACGCGCACGCTGAGCCAGATTCGTCGCGGCGGATAATGCGGTAAAACAATCTAGACGGGAAGGTGAGCTTGGCGCACGAGTTCGCTCTTGCGACGAGCCGTCTCCAGACCCAATTCGATGAACCGGTTCGCGTGGCCGGCGAGTGCGATATTGTCGTCCCAGAGGTTACGCCAGATCGCCGTCTTCAACGACAGGTCCTTGTCGACGATCGTCGACGAGAAGGATTCAAAGGTGACGTAGTCGTCCCAGCCGATAGCAACCAGCGCATCGAAGATCGCGGCGAAATCGATCGTGCCGGTTCCGAGATAACCGCGATGGCTTTCGCCGATATGGACATAGCCGATCTTGTCGGCCGCATGGCGGATGGCGAGGCCGACATCGGCCTCCTCGATGTTCATGTGGAACGTGTCGAGATGCAGGAGCACGTTGGAGGCGCCGGTGTCGCGGATATAGGCCAGGCCCTGGGCCGCTGTGTTCAGCATGTTGCTCTCGAAACGGTTGACGACCTCGAGATTGAGCGTGACGCCGGCCGCCTTCGCCCGGTCGGCCACCTTCGACAGCGTGGCGACGCTGGTGTCCCAGCTCTTGCGCGTCAGGCTGTGTTCCTGCTTGCCATGGGCGGAACTGAGGATGCCGGCCAGTTTCGTGCCGCCGAGATCGCGCACCAGCGCCACGGCGCGGTCGAGAATATCGACGCCGTTCGCCACGATCGATGCGTCCTGGCTGGAAATGTCCCCCTCCGGCGGCAGGCCCATGCTGATCGCCACGTCGAGGCCGAGTTCGCCAAGGCGCCCTGACAGCCATTGCACATCGACCTGCTTCGGGTCGAGATAGGAGAATTCGATGAGCTTGTAGCCGAGCTTGTGGGTGTTCTCGAGTGCTTTCTCAAGCTCGCCCCTGGACGAGCCCGCGCTCCAGACGAAGGAATGGACACCGATTTTCGACATAGCCGGCCGCTTTCTGAAAGGAGGGAAATTGCGATCGGCCGGGCACGCCGCTTGCGCGGGTGCGCCCGGCCGTCTGGGAGGAGCGTTTAGCGGGCTGCGGTCCAGCCCTTGTAGTCCTTGACGTTCTCAGCCGTGATGAGCTGCGGATCGAGCAGCACGACGGGCTCTGCCGGCTTGTTGCCCTTCAGCACTTCGACACCGAGCTGCAAGGCCTGCCCGGCCATGACATAGGGATCCTGCGAGGCCGAGGCCTTGATCATGGAATTGCCGCTGGCAAGCGACTTCTCGATATCGGGCGCACCATCGACGGCCGTGAAGAAGAACTCGCTGCGGTTCAGCTGCTTGGCCGCAAGTTCCGCGCCGATCGCGGTCGGATCGTTGATCGCGAAGACGGCGTCGATCTTGTCGAAGCGGGTAAGCAGGCCCTGCATCACGGCGAGGCCGCCGTCGCGCGAGCCCTGGCCGTTCTGGTCGTCCGAGAGGATCTTGATGTCGGCATGCTTGCCGAGAGCGTCCTTGCAACCCTGCACGCGCTCGAGGATCGAAGAGGAGGCTGGGCCGTTGATGATGACGACGTCACCCTTGTTGCCGAGCTTTTCGGCAATGTAGTTGCAGGCCTCTTCGCCGGCCTTGACGTTGTTGGTCATGACGGTGACGTCGGCGCCGGGCGCGGAAACATCGAAGGCGGCGACCACGACGCCGGCGGCCTGCGCCTTCTTCACGGCCGGTGCGATGGCCTTGGCATCGACGGCGTTCAGCATGATGATGTCGACGCCGGCGGCGATGAAGCTGTCGACCTGCGAGACCTGCTTGTTCAGGTCATAGTCTGCCGAGACGGAGATGACCTCGACATTCGGGTTGATTTCCTTGGCGCGGTCCTCGATGCCCTTGATGGTGGCGACGAAGAACGGATTGCCGAGCAGGCCGACCGAGATGCCGATCTTGTTGAGGTCCTTGGCGGCGGCAGGCATGGCGATGGCGGCGGCGAGTGCGGTGCCGACGAAGAGCTTCGAGATAAGACGCATGTTTTCCTCCTTTGGTGACGCGTTTTGCGCCGTTGTCTCCGGTGACGACCGGTTCGTTCAGCCGGGCCTCATGTCCGGCTAAGCCCTTTCAGCCTGTACCGATCGAGGCCGACGGCGACGATGATGACGAGGCCCTTGATGATGTACTGCCAGATGTCCGAGACCCCCACGAGGATGAGGCCGTTGGAGAGCACGGCGATGATGAGCGCGCCGATCAGCGTGCCCCAGATGGAGCCGACGCCGCCGACGAACGAGGTGCCGCCGAGGATGACCGCCGCGATGGCGTCGAGCTCGTAGGCCTGGCCGAGCTGCAGGCCGTTTGCCGCATAGAGGCGGGCGGCCGACATGGCGCCGCCGACGCCGGAAAGCAGACCCGACATCGAATAGACGAAGAGCAGCACCAGCGGCACCTTGATGCCGGTAAGGCGCGCGGCCTCGGAATTGCCGCCGACGGCATAGATCCAGGTGCCGAGCACGGTGCGCTTGAGGATGAACCAGGAGAGGACGATCGTCCCGATCGCGATGATGGCGAGCCACGGAATGCCGAAGAGCGTGCCGTTGCCGATGAAGTCGAAGGGCAGGTCCGCGTTGAAGACGGTGGTGTCGTTGCCGAGCAGGCGCGCCACGCCGCGGATCGCGGTGAGCGAGCCGAGGGTCACGATGAAGGGCGGCAGCTTCAGCCAGGCGATGATCGCGCCGTTGAGGAAGCCGCAGGCAAGGCCGGCAAGGATGGCGGCGGGAACGCCGAGCATGCCGAGATCCGGCACCAGCGAGACGATCACCGCGATCATGGCCGAGGCGGCAAGGATCGAGCCGACCGACAGGTCGATGCCGCC
>CAMLOC010000120.1 GCA_946481465.1 uncultured Shinella sp.
GTCGAGATGCGGCTCGTACCACATCCGCACCGTGCCGATTTCAGTAGGCCAGCCGGCTTCGGCCTTTCGCAACGCCGTGACCAGCGTGACGAAGGCTGGCCAATCGTCGCCGGTTTTGGCGGGCGGCGGGATTTCGGCCAGCGACTGCAACGGCTCGGGATCGGCCGCGATCGTGTCGAGGATCTTGCCGGCCGTTTGCGGTCCGATACCAGGCAGCAGCTTCAGCACCCGGAAGCCGGCAACCCGGTCGCGCGGATTCTGCGCGAACCGCATGACCGCCAGCATGTCCTTGACGTGCGCGGCGTCGAGGAACTTGAGGCCGCCGAATTTGACAAAGGGAATGTTTTTCCGCGTGAGCTGGATCTCCAGCGCGCTGCTGTGACTGGAGGTCCGAAACAGCACCGCCTGCTGCTTCAGCGTCATGCCGATCTCGCGGTTGGCCAGCACCTGTTCGACGATATAGGCGGCCTGGTCGATCTCATCCTTGACCGTCACCAGCATCGGCCGCTGCTCGGAGGCGCGATCGGTCCAGAGGTTTTTCGTGTAACGTTCCCGCGCCAGTTCGATAACGGCATTGGCGGCGGCCAGGATCGGCTCCGCCGAGCGGTAGTTGCGGTCGAGCGTGATAACGTCAGCGGGTTTTGGGGAAAATTCCTTCGGGAAATCGAGGATGTTGCGGATGGTCGCCGCACGGAAGGAATAGATCGACTGTGCGTCGTCGCCGACGACGGTCAGGCCGCGGCCGCCGGGTGCCAGAGACATCAGGATCGACGCCTGCAGGCGATTGGTGTCCTGGTATTCGTCGACGAGAATGTGGTCGAAGCGGTTGCCGACGTCCTCGGCCAATTCCGGCTCGGAAACCATCTGCGCCCAGTAGAGCAGGAGATCGTCGTAGTCCAGAACGTTCTGAGTCTGCTTGGCCTCTGTGTAGGCGGCAAACAGCTGCTTCAGCTCCTCTTCCCATTCCAGCACCCAGGGATAGGAGGATTTCAGGATCTCCTTGATCGAGGCCTCGGAATTGACGACGCGGGAATAGATCGCAATGCAGGTGCTCTTGGTGGGGAAGCGGCTCTGCTTGGCGGAAAAGCCAAGATCATGCCGAACGAGGTTCATCAGGTCGGCGCTGTCCTCGCGGTCGTGGATCGTAAAATCGACGCTGAGGCCGATCTGCTCGGCATACATCCGCAAGAGCCGCGCGCCGATGCCATGAAACGTCCCGGCCCAGGCGAGCGCGTCGGTCATGATGGCAGCGTTGTCACCAAGAACCTGCCGACAGATCCGCTGCACGCGCCGCGCCATCTCCGACGCCGCGCGCCTGGAAAAGGTCATCAGCAAGATACGCCGCGGATCGGCGCCGTTGACAATCAGATGCGCGACGCGGTGGGCCAGCGTATTGGTCTTGCCGCTTCCGGCGCCGGCGATGATGAGCAGCGGGCCGCCGATTGAACCGTCGGCTAGGCCTATGCCATGCTCGACCGCCTCGCGCTGGCGATCGTTGAGTTTTTCGAGATGAGCCGCCGCCATTTGTCCCCAGCACGCATAAGAAAATTTTCCTGCCCTCCGGCGGCCGGATATCCCCTTGATGCAGCTATTGGATTCGTTTCAACGGCTTAGCAACGAGGGGTGATCCGGGGCGGAGGCCCGATTGACTCAGTTCATCAATCGGAACAAATAATGAACGTATCAGCTTAGAGAACCGCTGGAAACCCTGAAGGAGCAATAATTCTGCCGTGGCCAACCATGCCCTCCACCCCGTGCTGGCCGAGCTTCGCGAGCGCATCGAGGAGCTTGAAGGCGGCTCGCAGCGTGCAAGGCAGGTCCTGCCGTTCGGCGTCGCCGAGGTTGATCGGACACTGCCCGGAGGAGGGCTCGCCTACGGCGCGCTGCACGAGGTCGCCGGCGGCGGGGGAGGGACTGTCGATGGGGCTGCGGCGGCGCTCTTCGTTGCCGGTATCGCTGCCCGATCACGCGGCAGGGTTCTGTGGTGCATGACGCGCCCCGATTTGTTTTTCCCTGCGGTCGCCCAGGCAGGACTCCATCCAGACCGTGTCGTCTTTTGCGAAAGCGATCGGGAAGAGGGGGCGCTGTCGGCCATGGAAGAGGGATTGTCCTTCGGCGGGTTCGCCGCTGTGATCGGCGAGCTTGTCCGTCTCCCGATGACCGCCTCGCGGCGCCTGCAACTGGCTGCGGAAAAGACCGGTGCCATGGGTATCGTACTCCGGCGATGGCGACGCCAGAACGAGGCTTCGGACTATGGGCAGCCGACCGCCTCGACGACGCGATGGCGCATCAGCACCTTGCCGTCGGAAAGATTACCTGTTGCGGGCGTTGGGAGGGCGCGCTGGCTCGCGGAACTGATGCGCGTAAAGGCGGGCGAATGCGCCGAATTCGAAATTGGAGCCCCCGATGACAAGGGTCGTATCTGTCTTCTTCCCACAGCTCTCGACCGAGCGGATCAGACGGCACGCTGGCGAAGCCTTGCCGGCTGACGAGCCGTTGGTCGTGATTGCCCGCCGCGGATCGAAGCGATGGATCTCTGCTGCCGATCCGACAGCCCTCAAACTTGGCCTGCGCATCGGCATGGCCGCCAGCAAGGCGCAGGCCATGGTCGCCGATCTTCTCATGGTGGACGCAGCCCCGGCTGAGGATGCGGCCGCACTCGAACGGCTGGCGCTCTGGGCGCTCCGGCAATACAGCCCGGTCGTCGCCGTCGATGGCGCCGACGGCTTGATCATCGACACCGAGGGAGCCGATCATCTTCGCGGGGGTGAGGCGCTTCTCGTTTCCGGCCTCGTCAATATGCTGCGTGGGCGCGGGTTGACGGCGCGTGCCGCCGTGGCCGACACCTGGGGCGCCGCACATGCGCTCGCCCGGCTGCTGGCGGCGGAAACGACGGTGGTGCCGGCGGGCGATTTAACGAAAGCCGTCATCGACCTGCCGATCGTCGCGCTACGGCTGCCGGCGGAAACCGTCCAGGGGCTGCGGGTCCTTGGCATCGACACGGTCGGCCAGCTCTCCGCCATGCCGCGAGCACCTCTGACATTGCGCTTCGGCGCGGAGCCCGCGCGCCGGCTCGACCAGATGTTCGGCCGCGTCGCCGAACCGATCGAGCCGATCCGCACGCCGGAACTGATCGAGGTCTCGAAGAATTTTGCCGAACCGATCGGCGCGCCCGAGACCATCACCAGGTATGTCCGCCGGTTGGTCGGGCTACTTTCGGCGCGGCTGGCGGAAAACGGCCTTGGCGCGCGGCGGTGCGACCTCATTATACATCGCGTCGACAATACACGACAGCACCTTCGCGCCGGTCTTGCCAAGCCGGTCCGCGATCCGGCGCGCCTGTCGAAGCTTCTCTGCGACCGCATCGAGACCGTCGATCCCGGTTTCGGCATCGAGAAGCTGGTGCTCGTCGCCGTCTTCGCCGAGCCGCTGGAGGAACGGCAGGTCGCTTCCTCGGTGATCGAGGAGGAGATCGCCGACATCACGCCGCTGGTCGATATCCTCGGCAACCGTGGCCATCGGCTGTTCCGGTTTGCACCCGTTGCCTCCGATGTGCCGGAGCGTTCGGTCCGGCGGATTGCCGCGACCGCGCCTGACATCGGCGAGGCCTGGGCTGTGAAATGGCCGCGACCGACGCGGCTCTTCGCAAACCCGGAACGCATTGAGGTCATCGCGCTCCTGCCGGACCAGCCGCCGGCGGTGTTCACCTGGCGCGGCAAGAAGCGGAAGGTCGTGCGCGCCGACGGCCCGGAACGGATCTTCGGGGAATGGTGGCGCCGGCCGCGCGAGTTCCAGGCGGTCAGAGACTATTTCGTGGTCGAGGATGAACTGGGCGAGCGTTACTGGGTCTATCGCGCCGGCGACGGCATCGATCCGGAAACCGGCTCTCACCTCTGGTTCGTGCATGGGGTGTTCGGATGAGATACGCCGAGCTTCAGGTCACGACACACTTTTCGTTCCTGCGCGGGGCATCCAGCGCCGACGAACTGTTCGCCACGGCCGCCGGGCTCGGCATCGATGCCCTTGGCGTCGTCGACCGAAATAGCCTCGCCGGCATCGTGCGCGCCTGGGAGGCGGCCAAGGCGACCGGCATTCGCCTGGTCGTCGGCTGCCGTCTTGATCTGACCGACGCCATGTCGATCCTCGTCTACCCCATGGACCGCCCGGCCTATTCGCGCCTGACACGGCTACTGTCGCTTGGCAAGGCGCGCGGTGGCAAGGGAAACTGCCTGATCGATTTCGCAGATGTTGCCGAGCACGCCGCCGGCATGATCGGGGTGCTGGTGCCCGACGAGGCCGACGAGACCTGCGGCGTGCAGCTGCGCAAGATGGCCGAACTCTTTGGCGACCGCGCCTATGTCAGCATCTGCCTGCGGCGCCGGCCGAACGACCGCATACGCCTCCACGGCATTGCTACCATGGCCAGCCGCTTCAAGGTCAGGACTGTCGTCACCAACGATGTGCTGTTTCACGATCCGAGCCGCCGGCAGCTGCAGGATGTCGTGACCTGCATCCGCACGCGGACGACCATCGATGATGTCGGCTTCGACCGCGAGCGTCATGCCGACCGCTACCTGAAGGCACCCGAGGAGATGCACCGGCTTTTTGCCGAATACCCGGAAGCACTGGCGCGCGGTCGCGAGATCGTCGAACGATGCAAGTTCGACCTGAAGGAGCTGCAATACCAGTATCCGGAAGAGGCCATCGTGCCCGGCCTCGATCCGCAGCAGTCTCTGGTCAAGTTCACCTGGGAGGGCGCCGCCATTCGCTATCCCGAGGGCGTGCCGGATAAGGTCCAAAAATCCTTGCGCGACGAGCTGGAGTTGATCCGGGTCATGAACTATGCGCCCTATTTTCTGACGGTCTTTTCGATCGTCCGCTTTGCCCGGTCGAAGGGCATTCTCTGCCAGGGTAGGGGCTCAGCCGCCAACTCGGCCGTCTGCTATTGCCTTGGCGTCACCTCCATCGACCCTGATACCAACGACCTGCTGTTCGAACGCTTCATCAGCCAGGAGCGGGACGAGCCGCCGGACATCGACGTGGATTTTGAACACGAGCGGAGGGAGGAGGTCATCCAGTGGATCTACAACACCTACGGTCGCAGCAAGGCCGCGCTCTGTTCCACGGTGACGCGGTACAGGGCCAAGGGCGCATTGCGCGACGTCGGCAAGGCCCTCGGGCTGCCCGAAGACATGATCGGCCAGCTCTCGTCCGGCGTCTGGGGCTGGTCGGAAGGGGTCTCCGAACGCCAGATCCGGGAAAACAATCTCAATGCAGCCGACTACCGGCTGAAGCTGACGCTGGAACTGGCGCAGCAGCTGATGGGAGCGCCGCGCCATCTCGGCCAGCATCCCGGTGGGTTTGTGCTGACCCATGACCGTCTCGACGACCTCGTGCCGATTGAGCCAGCGCGCATGGACGATCGCCAGGTCATCGAGTGGGACAAGGACGACATCGAGGCCCTCAAATTCATGAAAGTGGACGTGTTGGCCTTGGGTATGCTTACCTGCATGGCCAAGGCCTTCGCCCTGATGGCCGAGCACAAGGGCGAGGTGTGGGATCTCGCGTCCATTCCTTCCGAGGATCCTCGAACCTACGCCATGATCCGCAAGGCCGATACGCTTGGCACCTTCCAGATCGAAAGCCGGGCGCAGATGTCCATGCTGCCGCGCCTGAAACCCCGCACCTTTTACGACCTGGTCGTGCAGGTGGCGATTGTTAGACCCGGGCCGATCCAGGGCGACATGGTTCACCCCTATCTCCGCCGCCGGGAAGGCAAGGAGCCGGTCGACTATCCGACGCCCGAACTGGAGGCGGTGCTCTCGAAAACCCTCGGTGTCCCGTTGTTTCAAGAGTCGGCCATGAAAGTCGCCATGGTCTGTGCCGGCTTTACCGGCGGCGAGGCGGACCAATTGCGGAAATCCATGGCGACCTTCAAATTCTCCGGCGGCGTCTCGAAATTCAAGGACAAACTGGTCGCGGGCATGGTGAAGAACGGCTACACGGAGGACTTTGCCGAGCGGACCTTCTCCCAACTGGAAGGATTTGGCAGCTACGGTTTTCCGGAAAGCCACGCAGCCAGCTTCGCGCTGATCGCCTACGCCTCGAGCTGGGTCAAATGCCATCATCCCGACGCGTTTTGCGTGGCGCTTCTGAATTCGCAGCCGATGGGATTTTACGCGCCCGCGCAGATTGTGAGGGATGCCACCGAACACGGCGTCGAGATCAGGCCCGTGTGCGTGAACGCCTCGCGCTGGGATTGCACGCTCGAGCAAGTCGACGGAAGCCGCCATTGCGCGGTCCGCTTGGGCATGCGGATGGTGAAAGGTCTTTCCACTGCAGACGCCGCCCGGATCGTGGCGGCCCGCGCCGAGGACACCTTCACATCGGCTGACGATCTCTGGCGGCGGTCCGGTGTGCCGACGGCCGCGCTGGTGAAACTGGCCGAGGCCGATGCGTTCCTACCGTCACTGCAGCTCCAGCGGCGTGATGCGCTATGGGCGATCAAAGGTCTGCGTGACGAGCCGCTTGAACTTTGGGCCGCGGCCGCCGAGCGTGAGGCGCGCCAGGTCGCGGAAATGCAGGAGATGTCGGTCGCCTTGCCCTCGATGAGGGCAGGGCACGAGGTCGTCGAGGATTACGCCCACACCGGCCTCACCCTCCGCTGGCACCCGATCGCCTTTCTCCGCAAAGACCTTTGCCGGAAGGGCATGGTCACATGCGACGAGGCGATGGCCGAGCGCGACGGCCGCTGGCTCATGACCGGCGGCCTCGTGCTGGTGCGCCAACGGCCGGGCTCGGCCAAGGGCGTCATGTTTCTGACGCTCGAAGACGAGACCGGAATCGTCAATGCGGTGGTCTGGCCGACGCTGTTCGAACGCCAGCGCCGCGTTCTTCTCTCGGCATCGATGATGGCGATCAACGGAAAAATCCAGCGGGAAGGAGACGTCGTTCACCTTGTGGCGCAGCGGCTATTCGACCTGTCGGACGATCTCGGTCAGTTGGGCGAGCGGGACGAACAATTTCCCTTGCCACATGGCCGGGGCGACGAGTTCGCGCGCGGCAATGGCGCACCGGATCCTCGTGAGCGGCCGAAGGCGGCGGCGCCTGCCAGGGACATATTCGTCCCCGATCTCTTGATCGACCGCCTGAAGGTGAAGAGCAGGAATTTTCACTGATAGCCTGGAGCTCTCCGGCTCAGCGAAGGGCATTTGCTTCAGCGGCCAAGCTGCGTCTATCCGATTTCCGGGAGGGCGTATCGGGTAATCACGAGCGCGTCCTCCTTGACGGAAATCTCGATGGTTTCGTTGAGAAGCTCGTCACTGTTCGCCAGTTCGTCCAGCACGGCATCGAACATCTCGCGTTGCCGAGCCGGCAAAACTTGCGGGACGATGATGACGAGGCCTGCATGCAGCTCTTCCTTCGCATAAAGTTTCGGAAGTCGCGGGCATTGTTCGTCACGAAGGTGAAATTGCCTTCGATGATGCGCGGCATGAGATCTCAGTCGGTTTCTCCGCTCAATCCCAGCCAGTTCACGTGAAAACACTCGTGGCCATGGGTCTGAGCCACGGTCACGAGCGAGGTGTGAAGGCATTCATCAATCAGGAATTTCACGAATGCGAGCCTGCCGATGCCCGCGAGCCGGAATTCAGAGGAACCTTCTTCGACTCCTTCAAGCGCAATCCCTGCTCGGAAAGCGTCTTGGGTCGGCCACGCGCCGGATGGGCGGCGGTCCAGATTTCTGCCAACTCGATCATGCGCGCGGTGAGGGCAGGATAGCCGTCAAGCAGTTCCTCAACCGCGGCGCCCTGTGCCCTCATGCCGGCGATAGCGCGGACGGGAACGCGGGTGCCTTTGAAAACGGCATCTCCACCGGCGACGCCTTTGGCGCTGTGGATTGCCGCCTCCGCCTCCCGCAGCGCATCGGCGCGATCCGCCAATTGCTGGCGCGCGCGGGCGACGTCGACGATAAGGTAGTCGTCGGCCCGGACCGTCTCAGCTTCCGGATCATCGGCGATTGCATCGAAAAGACGCTTCCTGCGCTCGGCGGACAGGATCGAACCAACACCATACCACAGCTTGAGGTGCAGAAGATCGTCGTCCGTCAACGCTCGACCGCCAGTCCTCGACGTTGCCGTCGAGACGATGCGCTTGTCGATGGCATTGTGCACGGTCTTCACAGCAATCCCGCTGACCGCAGCTGCTTCAGCTGGGGTGTACTCTCGATACGTCGCGGCCATAATTATTCTCCATGTGGAGAATATATAAGTGGAATGGCCCAGAAAGTAAAGATGTTCACGGCGGAAGCAGGTGGGGCCCTGCAAACCTCTCAACCGATGGTTTCGATGATTTCGTAGTTCGCAACAA
>CAMLOC010000121.1 GCA_946481465.1 uncultured Shinella sp.
CAAGGCCGACGGCCTGAAGGTGGAGATCGTGCCGATCGCCCATCATCCGGACGAGGCGGGCCTGCTCGGCGCCGTCCACCTCATTCCCGCCTGGATGCTGAAGGGCCACGACGCGATCCTCGCCGTCGATATCGGCGGCACCAACATCCGCGCCGGCGTCGTCAAGCTCAACCTCGACGACAAGCCGGATTTCTCGAAGGCCAAGGTCTGGAAGTCGGACCTGTGGCGTCATGCCGACGACGAGCCCCGCCGTACCGCGACCATCGAATATCTCGTGCGGATGATCGAGGCGCTGATCGCCAAGGCGAAGAAGGCGAAGCTCGCCCTGGCGCCGGTCATCGGCATCGGCTGCCCGGGCATCATCGCCTCCGACGGATCGATCGCGCGCGGCGGCCAGAACCTGCCGGGCGGCAACTGGGAAAGCACGCATTTCAATCTGCCCGAGGCGCTGCGCAAGGCGATCCCCGAGGTCGCCGGCCAGCCGACCTTCGTCATCATGCACAACGACGCCGTCGTGCAGGGCCTTTCGGCCGTGCCGGACATGGCGGATGTGACACGCTGGGCCGCCGTCACGATCGGGACGGGCCTCGGCAATGCCAGCTTCGCCCGCAAGGACAGGTGACCAGCATTTCCAGTAAAAGCGGAATCGCTTTTACGTCCGGACAATGCGTAAAACAAATGGCTGAAGCGTTTTCGCTTTTCGCAGAAAAGTGGAAACGCCCTACGGGACCGGCCGCTTGATCTCGCTAGCGGCCAGCGTCCTGTCGCGCCCGCCCGCCTTGGCCGCCAGAAGCGCGGCATCGGCGCGCGCCACCAGCGTTTCGACCGAGCCGCCCGCAGGCGAGGCCGCCACGCCGATCGAGACCGACACCTTCCCGAGGACGCTGCCCGCATGGGAAAGCGCGGCGCTGCCGATCTTCTGCCGGAGCGCCTCCGCGACTTCGACCGCCTGCCGCTCGCCGAAGGCCGGCAGCAGCGCGGTGAACTCCTCGCCGCCGAAGCGGAAGGCGTCGCCGACGGACGCGCAACCATCGCGTAGCGTCTGCGCCACGAACTGCATGACGAAATCGCCCGCATCGTGGCCGAACTGGTCGTTGAAGCGCTTGAAATGGTCGATGTCGATCATCAGGCAGGCCAGCGGTTCGCCGCCCTGCGCCCGGGCGTGCCGCTGCAGCGTTTCGTCCAGGAAGCGGCGGTTGAAAAGCCCGGTGAGCGGATCGCGCACCGCAAGCCTGGTCAGCTTCTCGCGCAGCTGGAGGTTCGCGATCGCCAGGCCGACATTCTCGGCGATCAGTTCCAGATAGAGCCGCGGCCCCGCCGCGCCGAGAACCCCTTCGCCGCGCTCCTCCAGATAGAGCAGGCCGATCATGTCGCCCTGCGCGGTCAGGGGCACGCAAAGGGCCGCCGCGCCGGGCGGCGCGACATGCTGGCAGGGGACGTCCGAACCGTCACCGTTGCTGCGATGCGCGCGGCCGCGCCTCAGCCCCCAGCATTCGGCCGCGGGAAATGCCGCCGCCGAATGCTGCGGCTCGAGCCAGGCCCCGGCCCGCGCCAGCGACGCGTCGTCGTCGCGCAGGACGTAGAGCCCACCCGGAAGCCCGGGAAAGATCTGCGGCGCGAAGCGGACGATCACATCCGTCAGTTCCTCCTGGTTCTGGCAGGCCTGCACGCGGTGCATCATCTGCAGGATCAGGTCCTTGGTCTGCTGGTCCGCCCGCCGCTCGGCGTCGAGCCGCTCCCGCTCGATCAGGTTCGTGCGGAAGATCTCGATGGCCTCGTTCATCTCGCCGATCTCGTCGGCACGGCGCTCGGCCGGAACCTCGACGCTGTAATCCTGCCGGGCGAGCCGGCTGACGACCCCCGTCATCCGCCGCAGGGGCATCGCCACGCGCCGCCTCAGGACGAAATAGAGCACGGCGACGAACAGCGCGCCCGTCAGGGCCAGCATGAGCTTGGCGACGAGGCTCCACCCGTCGGCGCGCAGGCGCGCGGCCTCCAGTTCGGACGCCGAGCGCGTCGCCGTCAGGTCGCGGAAATGGGCGACCGTCTGGAGCAGGTTCCCCTGAAGCCGCTCGTGCTCCGGGCCGAACAGGGCCGTCCGGGCCGCGTCCCTGTCGCCGCGCCGGAACGCTTCGACCGCAGCCGATTCGATCCTGTCGAGTTCCTCGGCGTCCTTGTCGACCGCCAGGAGGGCCTGCGCCTCGGCCGCCGTCAGCATCCGGGCGGCAAGCTTCGTCGCCGCCGCCTCCCGCCGCCGCTCGGACTGCTCTTCCGCATGAAACGCCTGCAGGTGGCGTTCCTCGCCGCGCATCACATAGAGCCGCGCCTCGTCGCTCCTCACCTCCGCGCCGAGGGCGAGTTCCTCGGCCAGCGTATCGAGCACGAGATGCTCCTCGGCCGCCGCGCGCTCCTGGAGCGCGGCGCGGGACGACAGGATGAACGACGCCCCGGACAGTGCCGTCAGGATGACGGTGATGCCGTAGGCCCAGTTGGTGATGGTGGTTATCCGCATTCTCCGACAGTGCCAGATGCGGCTTGAGCAAGGATTAAGAAAGATGGCGCGGGTGCGACGGCCGCCGTTCGCGCGCCCTCTCGCGAAAAAACAACCCGGACCCGGGCGAAGAGACGGCCGGTCTCATCCGTTGAGCAGGTAGTCCCCGCCGAATCACCCTTGAAAGCACCAATGAAGTGCTTTATATATTTAAGCATGGCAACAAAGTTCGCATCCAGCCTCAGGCTCGACCTTCAACCCACCCCGGACATGCGCCTGGCGCTGTCCGAGACGCTTGCGGCCTACCGGCAGGCCATGGCGATCCTGGACCGGACCCAGGGCGCCAATGTCGTGGCGCTGCACCAGGCCGCCTATGAGGAAATCCGCGTGGCGACGGGGCTTCCCGCCCGCCTCGTGACGCTCGCCCTGCGCGACCATGGCCGCCGCAAGCCGGGCGAGGAGGTGACGGACATTCCGCTCGATTCCAAGCTCTTCGCCGTCAAGGGCCCGGACAGTGTGAGCATCGCCACGCTCGGCGGCCGCATCGTGCTGCCCTATGCCGCGAACGGCTATCGCGACGGCTGGGCGGATTTTGCCGAAGCGCGGCTCGTCTTTTCCGGGTCGTCCATCTGTCTCTATGCCGGCATCCAGGCCGGCATCCATTCGAAGAAGGAGGCTTCCATGTCCAACGAAGGTATCCTCGCCCGCCTCGGGCGCGTCATCGCCGGCGTCGTCAACACCGCGGTCGATGCCGCCGAGGCATCGAACCCGGTCGCCGTGGCGCAGCAGGCCGTCCGCGAGATCGGCGCGATCGCCGAGGAGGCCCGCACGGCGCTCGGCGTCGCCATGGCCGCCGGCCACCGCCTGAAGGCCAAGGCCGACGACCTCGACGCGGAGATCCGCGACCTCGACGACAAGATCAAGGTCGGGCTGGAAAGCGGGCGGGAAGACCTCGCCCGCGCCGCCACCGGCGTCCAGATCGACCTCGAGGCCCAGCGCGACGCCCTCTCGAAGGCGATCCTCGAAAATGCCGGCGAGATCGCCGAGGCCGAGGCGACATTGCGCAGCATCGCCTCGGCCCGCGCCGACGCGGCGAAGCGGCTGGAGGACGCGCGGCGCGCCGAGCGCGCCACCCCGCCGGCCGCCACCCCCTCCCAGCGCAACGACCGGCGCCTTGCCGACGCGCTCGAAGCCGTCGAACGCGTCACCGGCGTCCCGTCCAAGCCGGCCATGGAGGGCACGGCGGAGGTCGAGGAACTCGGACGCCTGCAACGCCAGAAGGCGATCGAGGCGCGCCTTGCCGCCTTCAAGCACGGTGAGCGCTGATGGAGACCATCGTCCACCCGGGCACCGCTCCCTTCTGGATCGCGCTCCTGACGGTGGCGGGCCTCGGCATCGTCGAACTGGTCTCGGTGCTGCTCGGCGCGTCCGCCTCCGGGCTGATCGACGACGGGCTCGACTTCAACGGGCCGGGGGACGCGGAAACGGGCCTTCTCGGCGGGTGGATGTCCTGGCTGAACGCCGGCGGCGTGCCGATCCTCGTGCTCGCCGTCATCCTGCTCTCCGCCTTCTCGGCGGCCGGCTTCGCCCTGCAGTCGGTCATCTCGCAGTTCCGCGAGCCGTTGCCGCTCTACGCCGCCGTCACCGGCGCGCTCGCCGTCGCCATTCCCGTCACCCGCTGGTCGGCCCGCGGGCTGGCGCGGATCATCCCGCGCGACGAAACGAGCGTGCAGGAACAGGCCGATTTCATCGGCCTCGTGGGAACCGTGACGCTCGGGCCGCTCGACCAGGGCCATCCCGGCACGGTGCGCATCAAGGACCGCTACGACAACATTCACACGCTGCGTGCCCGGGCCGTCTCCGGACATGTGATCGAGACGGGCGCATCCGTGCTCATCGTCGACGGCAAGGACGGCCTCTTCCAGGCCATTCCCGCCCCGAGCGCGCTCGAAGACAGCCATTATCCCAACAACGGAGGGTAAACGATCATGGACTTCCTTTCGGTAGGAATCATCGCCGGGGTCATCGTGACGGCTGTCGTCGTCATCGGCATCATCATGACCTCGCTCTACACCCGCGCCACGCGCGACAAGGCCTATGTGCGCACGGGCCTCGGCGGCAAGAAGGTCGTGCTCGACGGCGGATCGGTCATCCTGCCGATCTTCCACTCCTATTCCTGGGTGTCGCTCAGCACGCTGCGGCTCGAGGTCAAGCGCGCCGAGAATGAATCGCTCATCACCAAGGACCGCATGCGCGCCGACATCACCGCGGAATTCTACGTCCGCGTGAAGCCGGATGCGGAGAACATCGCGCTCGCCGCCCAGACGCTCGGCGACCGCACCAACGATGCGGATGCCCTCAAAGCGCTCGTCGAAGCGAAATTCGTCGACGGCCTGCGCTCGGTCGCCGCCACCATGTCGCTGCGCGACCTGCAGGAACAGCGCGCCGAATTCGTCAAGTCGGTGCAGGCCGTCGTCGCGCACGACCTGCAATCGAACGGCCTCGAGCTGGAATCGGTGTCGCTGACCCGCCTCGACCAGACGGACATCAAGCATTTCAACCCGAACAACAGCTTCGACGCCGAGGGCCTGACCGCGCTCACCAAGATCACCGAGGAGCGCAAGCGCGAACGCAACCAGATCGTCCGCGACAACGAGGTGGAGATCGCCACCAAGGACCGTGAGGCGTCGCTTCGCCGCCTGACGATCGAGCGCGAGCAGCGCGACGCCGAACTGACGCAGGAGCGCGATATCGCCAACAAGACGGCCGAAACCCGCGCAGAAGCGGCAAGAGCCGAGCAGCTTGCCCGCCTCAGCGAGGAAACCGCCCGGCTCGACACCGAAAAGGGCATCGCCGAACGCGACTCCCAGGCGCGCCAGGCCCGCGAGACCGCCCGCATCGACGCCGAGCGCGGCATTGCCGAGCGCGAGGCGGAGGCCCGCCGCGTGACGGAGACGGCCCGTATCGACGCCGCCATCGCCGTCGCCGAGAAGAGCGAGCAGGAACAGGCCGCCCGCGCCAAGGCCGACGAGGCGAAGGCCGCCGCCATCACCGCCGAGGAACAGGTGACGACGGCGCGGGAGGTCGAGATCGCCGAGCGCGCCAAGCGCATCGCGGTGCTCGACGCGCGCAAGGCCGCCGAACAGGAGGCGACCGCCATCACCGTGAAGGCCGAGGCCGAGCGCCAGGCCGCCGAAAACCTCGCCGCCGCGACGAAGATCCAGGCGCAGGCCGATGCGGAAGCCGCCAAGATCAAGGCGACGGGCGTCGTCGAACTCGGCCAGGCCGAGGCCCAGGCCGAACGCGCCCTCAACGAAGCGCGCAACGCGCTGTCGGCCAGCATCATCGAGTTCGAGCTTGCCCGCGCCCGCGTCGCCATCATCCCGGAGGCGCTGGAACAGGCCATGAAGCCCATCGAGAAGATCTCCGATATCCGCATCTTCAGCGCCGGCGGCCTTGCCGGGGCGCTGGGCGGCAACGGCAATGGCGCCGACGGGACGGGCCATCCCGTAGGCGACCTCAGCAGCCAGCTTCTGAGCTTCACCGCGCAGAAACCCATCCTCGACGAGATTCTCGCGCAGGCCGGTTTCAAGGGCGCGGACCCGACGCAGGCCCTGCTCGCCGCCTCCCTCAACAGTGCAGCGGCAAGGCCGGCCGGCGACGGCCCCAAGGCCGGCAAGGCCGACTGAACCTTCGGCCGCCAGACGACCGGGAAGGCCGCCGGATGACCCCGGCGGCCTGTTCGTTCATGGCGCGGTCGGCGAACCCGTCCCCATCGCCCGCCACTCCAGATACCACGCCACGAAGGCCGCGATGCCCTCCTCCAGCGGCACGCGGGGGGCAAAGCCGGTGAGATGCGCAAGGAGGTCGGTGGAGGCGAAGGTGCGGGGCACGTCGCCGGGCTGCATGGGCAGGTAGTTGCGCATGGCGGGGCGCTGAAGCGCCTTTTCGATCGTCTCGATGAAGGTCATCAGCCCGACCGGCTGGCCGCCGCCGATATTGACGGTGCGGAAGGGGGCGCCGGCCGAGAGCGTGTCGACGATGCCGGGCGCATCGACGCGGCTCTCCTCCAGCGGCACGACGTCGACGAGCCGCACGATCGCCTCGACGATATCGTCGACATAGGTGAAGTCGCGGCTCATCCTCCCCTCGCCGTAGACGTCGATCGGGCGGCCGGAGAGGATGGCGTCGGAGAACTTGATCGGCGCCATGTCCGGCCGGCCCCACGGGCCGTAGACCGTGAAGAAGCGGAAGGCCGTCGTCGGCACGCGGTAGAGATGGGCGTAGGAATGCGCCATCAGCTCCATGGATTTCTTCGAGGCGGCATAGAGCGTCATCGGCTCGTCGGCCCGGTCGGCCTCGGCGAAGGGGACCTTCTCGTTGGCGCCGTAGATCGACGAGGTGGAGGCGAGCAGCAGGTGCCGCGGCCGCACGGCTTTTGCCAGTTCCAGCACGTTCCACGAGCCGACCAGGTTGGATTCCACATAGGCGCCGGGATTTTCCAGGCTGTAGCGCACGCCGGCCTGCGCGGCGAGGTGGAGGATGACGTCCGGCGTCTTCAGCGCGGCGGCCGCCTCGAGCGCGGCGCGATCCTCCAGTCGGCCGGTGACCTGGCGGAAGCCCTCATGGGGCGCAAGCAACGCAAGGCGCGCCTCCTTCAGGCTGACGTCGTAATAGGGCGTCATGCCGTCGAAACCGGTGACCGTATGACCGTCCGCAAGCAGCCGCCGCGCGAGGTGAAAGCCGATGAAGCCCGCGGTGCCGGTGACGAGGAAATGCGTCATTCCGCCGCCTCGCTGACCGGCGCCACCATGGCGCAGGTGCCGCGGCCGATGCCCGAATAGGCAAAGCCGTGGCGGGCCACCTCCTCCGGCTTGTAGACGTTGCGCAGGTCCACCAGGACGGGCTTGGCCATGCACGCCTTCAGCCGCTGGAAATCGAGCGCGCGGAACTGGTTCCATTCCGTCACGATGACCAGCGCCTCGGCGCCCTCG
Source organism: uncultured Shinella sp. (assembly GCA_946481465.1). The sequence goes on from CAMLOC010000121.1 coordinate 7,486, forward strand.
GCGATGTCGTAGGGCGAGGCGCCGTAGGCGACGTCGGACAGCATGGCCTTCGAGGCCTCCATGCCCTCGGGATCGTAGGCGAAGATCCGCGCGCCGCCGTCCTGCAGGGCCTGGATGATGGAGATCGACGGGGCGTCGCGCATGTCGTCGGTCTCCGGCTTGAAGGTGAGGCCGAGCACGGCGATCTTCTTGCCGCGCACCTCGCCGCCGAGCGCGGCGACGACCTTGCGGGCCATGGCGCGCTTGCGCGTGTCGTTGATGGCGATGGTCGTCTCGATCAGCCGCACGGGGCTGTCATTGTCCTGCGCGGTCTTGACCAGCGCCAGCGCGTCCTTCGGGAAGCACGAGCCGCCGTAGCCGGGGCCGGCATGCAGGAACTTCGCGCCGATGCGCCCGTCGAGGCCGATGCCGCGCGAGATCTGCTGCACGTCGGCGCCGACCTTCTCGCACAGGTCCGCGATCTCGTTGATGAAGGTGATCTTCATGGCGAGGAAGGCGTTGGCGGCGTATTTGATGAGCTCGGAGGTGCGGCGGGTGGTGAAGAGCAGCGGCGACTGGTTGAGGTAGAGCGGCCGGTAGACCTCGGTCATCGCCTCGCGCGCCCGCTCGTCCTCGATGCCGACGACGATGCGGTCCGGCCGCTTGAAATCGCTGATCGCCGCGCCCTCGCGCAGGAATTCCGGGTTGGAGACGACCGCGATATCCGCCTCCGGGCGGGCTTCGCGCAGGATGCGCTCGACCTCGTCGCCGGTGCCGACCGGCACGGTCGATTTCGTCACGACGACGGTGAAGCCCCGGACGGCCCCGGC
>CAMLOC010000122.1 GCA_946481465.1 uncultured Shinella sp.
CGCTGACGCCGGTCTTCTGCGCCGCGGGCCAGAGGTCGTTGTCGATCCAGGCGCGGAACATTTTTTCGACCTCGGCCTTCGAGGCGGCCTCGGCGGGAAGGGCCATCGTGACGAGGGCGAGCGCGAGAAGGGACGCGAGGCGGGTGGCGATACCCCCCTCTGCCCTGCCGGGCATCGCCCCCACAGGGGAGGAGATCAGCTTAGGGCGAGGCAGTGCCACGATTCGATCTCTCCCCTTGTGGGGGAGATGCCCGGCAGGGCAGAGGGGGGTGAAACGCCGCAGCCACCGAAGCATCGCCAAACCTCTTCTCCTCAAATCGCCGTGCGCGCCCGCAGCGCGGCCGTCAACGTTCCCTCGTCAAGATAATCCAGTTCGCCGCCGACCGGCACGCCATGGGCGAGCCGGGTGATCTTCACATCGAGGCCGGAGAGCTGGTCGGTGATGTAGTGCGCCGTCGTCTGCCCCTCGACGGTGGCGTTGACGGCGATGATCAGTTCGCGCACGCCGCCCTTCGCCACGCGGTCGACAAGGCCGCGGATATTGAGATCGTCGGGCCCGACGCCGTCGAGCGGCGAGAGCGTGCCGCCGAGCACATGATAGGCCGCGTTCATCGCGCCGGCGCGCTCCAGCGCCCAGAGGTCGGACACGTCCTCGACGACGATGATGACCGCATGATCGCGCCGCACGTCCGTGCAGACGGTGCAGGGATCGCTCGTATCGACATTGCCGCAGCACGAGCAGATGCGCACCTTGCGATGCGCCTCGCCCATCGCGTCGGCGAGCGGGCCGAGCAACTGGTCCTTCTTCTTGACGAGGTGCAGCGCGGCACGGCGCGCCGAGCGCGGGCCGAGGCCCGGCACCTTCGCCAGGAGCTGGATGAGTTTTTCGATTTCGGGGCCGGTGACTCGTTTTGCCATTGCCGGTATCTAGCCCATATCCGGTGGAAACGGAATCCACCTTGCTGGAGGCAGCGCTTGATCAGAATTCTCGCCGTGTGCACGGGTCTCGCCCGTCCGGTCCCCGGCAAAAGCTACAAGACGGGCATTTTCAAGACGCCGACCGATGCGGCCGTCGTCGTCGACCGCGAGGGCCTGCTGGGCGACGCGATCTGCAACCGGAAGCACCATGGCGGCCCGGAACAGGCCGTCTACGGTCTGGGCTCCATCGATCTCGACTGGTGGTCCAGGGAACTCGGCCGCGCGCTGGAGCCGGGAACCTTCGGCGAGAACCTCCTCGTCGAGGGCCTCGACAGCCGCAGCGTCTCCGTCGGCGACCGGATCGAGACGGAGAGCGTGCTCCTCGAAGTGACCTCGACGCGCATTCCCTGCAACACGCTGACGGCCCGCATGGGCGACCCGGCCTTTGCAAGACGCTTCATGCAGGCGGGCCGGCCGGGCTTTTACTGCCGCGTCCTGCGCGACGGGGTGATCCAGGCCGGCGACCCGGCAACCTACACGCCTTTCGACGGCGCGCCGGTGACCATGCCGGAACTGCTGCGCACCTACGGCAAGAACATTTCCGAAGAAGACCGGTTGCGCTACCTCGCCGCCCCGATCAACGACAAGCTGCGCGCGGCCCTCACCGGCTGATCAGCGGGTCGCGATGGCGGCCGCGGCACCGGCCATGGTGCCGGCGCTGAGGCGATTGGCGATGCGCACGGCGCGCGGGCTCTTCAGGAACAGCCGGGCGCGCGAGGCGAGGAAGACCCAGGCAAGGTCGATCGCAACCAGCACGACGAACATGGTCAGAACCAGCTCGGCCCAGCCGACGAGGGTGACGGCGCCGAGATCGATGATCGCCGGCAGCAGTGCGACGTAGAACATCATGATCTTCGGATTGCCGAGCGTCACCGTCAGGCCTGCGAAGAACAGCCTTGCGCCCGAGCGCGCTTCCGGCAGGGCGCCGTCGCCGGTCTCCACCGGCGCGAACCACATCTTCCAGGCGAGATAGAGCAGGTAGGCGACGCCCAGCCACTTGATGGCGACGAAGGCGGCATGGAAGGTCTCGGCGATGGCAGCAAGGCCGAGCACGGCGCAGGTGAGCCAGATGCCCTCGCCGATCCACATGGCGGCGAGGAAGGGCAGCACATCCCTTGCCCCGCGCGACAGAACGCGGGCGACCAGCGCCGCGATGCTCGGGCCGGGCGAGCCGGCCGCCATCATCAGCGCGCCGGCAAAGACGATGAGGGTCATCAGGCTCATCGGAATCCTCCTCGCAAAGCGTGACCCTAGAGGATCAGAACGGCAGCTTGAAGCCGGGCGGGATCGGCAGGCCGGCGGTCAGCGCCTTGGTCCGTTCGGCGGTCTCGGCCTCGGCCTTGTCCTTGGCATCCTTATGGGCCGCGACGATCAGGTCCTCGAGGATTTCGACGTCGTCTTCCTTGAAGAGCGAGGGGTCGATCTTCAGGCCCTTGAGATTGCCCTTGCCGTCGAGCGTGACCGAGACGAGGCCGCCGCCGGAGGTGCCGTTCACCTGAAGGGCGGCGATCTCCGCCTGCATCTTCTCCATCTTGGCCTGCATTTCCTTGACCTTGCCCATCATGCCCATGATGTCGCGCATCGGCCTCTCCTCTTCTCAAATGGATGTTAGAGCGTCTGTTTCACGCAATCCCGCCACGCATTTCGGCCGGGATCGCTAGTGTTCGATATCGTCGCCGGGAAGAATGTCGCCCTCGGCGGATTCCGCGACGGCCGCGACCTCGACGGTCTCCGGCTCGTCTTCGCTTTCCTGGACCTTGATGCGCACGTCCATGATCTTGGCGCCCGGAAAGCGCTGCAGGATGGCGGCCACGTCGGGGTCCTGGCGCGCATCGGCGACGCGCGCTTCCTGCGCCATGGTCTCGGTCTCGGCAAGCGTCGGTCCGCCCGGCTCGCGCGACAGGATGACCATCCAGCGGATGCCGGTCCATTCCTGCAGCTTGCTCGACAGGTCGTTGACGAGCGATTTCGGCGCGTCGTTGGCAAGGCCGATCTCCAGGCGCCCGGCCTCCACGCTGACCGGCCGCACGAAGGCGCGCACGAGGGCGCGAAGGCGGATGTCGCGGTTCTTGGTGCAGAGGTCGGCAATGTCGGAAATCGAGTTCACCGGCACTTTCGGCTCGGCCGCCGGCTGCACGGCCGGCGCACTCTCGATGCGGCCGACCGGCTGGGATGCCGGCTCGGCCTGCGGCACGGGGCGCAGCATGGTCACCGTCCCGCCGCCCGACTGGGCGCGCTGGGCCGGGGCCTCGGGTGCGCGCGCGACGGCGGAAAGCGCGGCCTGCGCCGTCGGCTGGCCGCCATTGCCGCCATGGCCGCCGGATTGCGGCGCGCGCATGCCCTCGCCGCCGGAAAGCTCGGCAAGGCGGCGGGCCGCCTCTTCCGGCGACGGCAGGTTAGCGGCATGCGCAAGGCGGATGATGACCATTTCGGCGGCGCCCGCCGGGCGGCTGGAGGCCTCGGTCTCGGGAATGCCCTTCAGCAGCATCTGCCACATGCGCGACAGCGCGGTGACCGCGATGGAATTGGCGAATTCGACGCCGCGCACGCGCTCGATCTCGCTCAGCGACTGGTCGCCGGCGGCGTCGGGCACATATTTCATGCGGGTGACGAGATGGGTGAAGTCGGCAAGGTCCGTCAAGACGACGGGCGGGCTGGCGCCGGCCTCGTACTGCGCGGAAAATTCGGCGAGCGCGGCGGCGGCATCGCCCTTCACGACATGTTCGAAGAGATCGACGATGCGTGCGCGGTCGGCAAGGCCGAGCATGCCGCGCACGGCATTCACCTCGACGCGGCCGCCACCATGGGCGATCGCCTGGTCGAGCAGCGACAGGCCGTCACGGGCCGAGCCCTCGGCGGCGCGGGCGATCATGGCGAGCGCGTCCGGCTCGAATTCCACGCCTTCCTTGCCGAGAATGGTGGTGAAGAGGCCGACGAGGTCGGAGGCGCCGATGCGGCGCAGGTCGAAGCGCTGGCAGCGCGACAGGACGGTGATCGGGACCTTGCGGATCTCGGTCGTCGCGAAGATGAACTTGACGTGCTCCGGCGGCTCCTCGAGCGTCTTCAACAGGCCGTTGAAGGCCTGCGTCGAGAGCATGTGCACTTCGTCGATGATATAGACCTTGTAGCGCGCCGAAACCGGGCGGTAGCGCACCTGCTCGATGATCTCGCGGATATCGTCGATGCCGGTATGGGAGGCGGCGTCCATCTCGATGACATCGACATGCCGGCCTTCCATGATGGCCTGGCAATGCTCGCCGGGCACGCGAAGGTCGATCGTCGGGCGGTCGATCTCGGGCGTCTTGTAATTGAGCGCGCGGGCGAGGATGCGGGCGGTCGTCGTCTTGCCGACGCCGCGAACGCCGGTCAGCATATAGGCCTGCGCGATGCGCCCGGTCTCGAACGCATTGGTCAGCGTGCGGACCATCGGCTCCTGGCCGACCATCAGGTCGGAGAAATCCTTGGGGCGGTATTTTCGCGCGAGAACCCGGTAGGCGGCGGGTTTTTCGCTGGACGGATTGGGGGTTACGTCGCTCATAGACCCTGCCGCTAATCGAACTTTCGGTCCCGACAGGACGGCCAGGATCAGGACGGTAAGGTGGGAGGCTGGCACGATGACCCGTGCCGGGCTCGTTAGGGCTGCTTCCTTCCGGACCTGACCCGGTTGGCGAGTGGCTCGTCCACCACCAACCTCCCGTCCCCCATATCGGCAATATTCCATCCGAATGCAAGCACGGCGGATAAAAAACTGTTGGAGCGAATTTGGATGCCGTGGCATGACTCTAGGAAACAGGCATGCCGGGAGAAACCCCTTGAGCGACTTTCACCTTGACGAACGGATCGTGCGCGACAGCGACCTTCTGACGAAGATCGGCCTTTGCGAACTGCGCCTGATGAAGGACGGCCGCTGGCCCTGGCTGATGCTGGTGCCGCAGCGGGCGGATGTCAGCGAGGTCTTCGACCTGACGCCGCTCGACCAGACCATGCTGACCTTCGAGACGACGCTGGTCGCCGAAGCGCTGAAGAAGGTGACCGGCGCGACGAAGATCAACGTCGCGGCGATCGGCAACATCGTGCGCCAGCTGCATGTCCACGTCATCGCGCGCAGCGAGGGCGATGCGAACTGGCCCGGCCCCGTCTGGGGTTTCGGCACCGCCGAGCCGCGCTCGGCCGAGGAAACCAAGGCCCTTTCGGCCAAAATCCTGGACGCGCTCACGCCATGAAGCCATCGCTCTTCGATCTCTACCGCCCGCATCCCGAACCCAGCACCATGGTGGCCTTCGCGGAGAACAGCCTCGACCGCCAGTCGGAGCACCGCGCGCCGGACTGCCTGGAACAGGCCTTCAAGGCCGAGACCGTGCATGCCTTCGCGATCGCCGGGGGAAAACTCGTCGTCAAGCATGACGAGAAGATCATCGACCCGCTGTTTGCGCCCTATGAGCTGGCCGAACTCGATCCGGTACCGGAAGAATCCATCCTGCTCGGCTACCTGAAGAACGGCGAGCCGCGGCTGGCGATCCCCGTCAGGGCCGATCCCGAGACGCTGCAGGACCCGCTGAAGGCAGCCGACGGGCGCACGCTCTACCGCCAGCAGATGCTCGACGACGACCTGCTCGGCCAGTTCGCCCAGGCCTCCAGCCTGATGACCTGGAACGGCAACAACCGCTTCTGCGGCAAGTGCGGCGCGCCGACCCGCTCGGAGATCGGCGGCTACCGCCGCGTCTGCGAGGCGTGCAGCCACACGATCTTCCCGCGCACCGACCCGGTCGCCATCATGCTGGTCATCGATATCGAGCGGGATCTCTGCCTGCTCGGCCGCTCGCCGCATTTCCCCGAGGGCATGTATTCGTGCCTGGCCGGCTTCCTGGAGCCGGGCGAGACGATCGAGCATACGGTGCGCCGCGAGACGCTGGAGGAATCCGGCATCAAGGTGGGGCGCGTGCGCTACCACGCCTCGCAGCCCTGGCCGATGCCGCATTCGCTGATGATCGGCTGCTACGGCGAGGCGATCTCCTTCGACATCCGCCGCGACGAGCAGGAGCTGGAGGATTGCCGCTGGTTCACCCGCGAGGAGACGGCGGCGATGATCGCCCGCAGCGCGGCGACCGGCCTCGCCCCCGGCACCACGACCCCGCCGCCGAAGGGTGCCATCGCGCACCGCCTGATGCGCGACTGGCTGGACTGGAAGGTCTGAGCCGGCCGGCGGCCGGCAGGTTTCAGAACGCGCTGCGCATGGGATGGGCGCGATAGGTGCCGAGGATGCGGACCTTCTCGGAGAAGAAGCGAAGCTCCTCGAGCGCCTGGCGGACATGCGGCTCGTCCGGATGGCCTTCGATATCAGCGTAGAATTGCGTTGCGGTGAACTTGCCGCCGATCTGGTAGCTTTCCAGCTTCGTCATGTTGATGCCGTTCGTCGCGAAACCGCCGAGCGCCTTGTAGAGCGCGGCCGGAATGTTGCGCACATTGAAAACGAAGGTGGTGACGATGATCTCGTCGCCGTCCCGCTCCACCGCCGCCGCATCGCGCGACAGCACGACGAAGCGGGTGACGTTGCTCTCGGTGTCTTCGACATTCTCCGCGACGATGGAAAGGCCGTAGAGATCGGCCGCAAGGCGCGGGGCGAGCGCGACCATGGTGCGGTCGCCGGTTTCCGAGACGAGCTTGGCCGCGCCCGCGGTATCGCCCGCGATCACCGGCTTCCAGCCGTTGAGGCGGACGATCTTGCGGCACTGGCCGAGCGCATGGATATGGCTGTGCACGGTGCGGATCTCGTCCTTCGCCACGCCCGGCAGCACCATGAGCTGGAAGCGGATCGGCATGAAATACTCGCCGACGATATGGAGCCGCGATTCCGGCAGCAGATGATGGATGTCGGCGACGCGGCCGGCGATCGTGTTCTCGATCGGGATCATGCCGAGGTCGGCATCGCCGTTCTCGACGGCCAGGAACGCATCCTCGAAGGTCTGGCAGGGCAGCGGCTCCATGCTCGGGAACATGTCGCGGCTGGCCATGTCGGAATTGGCGCCGAACTCGCCCTGGAAGGCGATCCTGTTGGTCTTCATGATCATGGCGGGGTCCGATCAGATGGGGTTGGCCGCGAGCATCGCGCGGGCCTTTTCGAGGTCGGCCGGAGTATCGACACCCAGCGGAACGGTGTCAACGATCTCGGCATCGATGCGCATGCCCGCTTCGAGCGCGCGCAACTGCTCCAGCGATTCCCGCTTTTCCAGCGTCGAGGGCTTCAGCGCGACGAAGGCTTCCAGCGCCTTGCGGCGATAGGCGTAGAGACCGATATGGTGATAGAGCGGCCCGTTGCCGTGCGGCGCCGTCGCGCGCGTGAAGTAAAGCGCGCGCAGGCGGCTCTCGCCGATCGGCGAGCCGACGACCTTCACGACGTTCGGATTGGACTTCTCTTCCTCGTCGCGGATCTCGGTGGTCAGCGTGGCGATATCGGTCGCGGCGTTCTCCAGCGGGCGAAGGGCGGCGCGGATCGTCTCCGGCTCGATCGTCGGCAGGTCGCCCTGCACGTTGATGATGATCTCGGCCCGGCCCTCGGGATCGCTCGTGGTCAGCGCCTCGTGGATGCGGTCGGAGCCGGACTGGTGGTCGACGCGGGTCATCACGGCCTCGAACCCGGCGGCCACGACGGCCTCGAAGATATCCCGGTGATCGACGGCGACGACGATCCGCCCGACATGGGCCTCGGCCGCGCGGCGCGCAACCTGCACGATCATCGGCAGGCCCGCAATGTCGGCGAGCGGCTTGCCCGGAAGCCGGGTCGAGGCCATGCGCGCAGGAATGAGGACGAGGGTCTTGTCAAAATTGGCGGAATTCATCTGCGGCCCTTCAAAACCCCCGGGAAAAGTGTCAAAAAGTCTCAGTGCGGGGGCTACAATCACTGTTGCAACGAAGCAGCAAAAGACATAGGTTCCGCGCGATTTCAAGACTGGCCGGCGCCACGTCCGCCGGTTCCTAGGGGAGCGTTTGGATGAGCTCTTATGTGAACATGGGCGTGGGTGCCCTCTTGGGCACCGTCTTCGTGCTGATGTCGGTCTCGATAGCTTCGGAAGGCATATTCCATTCGGAGGCTCCCGAAAAGGAAGGATTCGCCATCGTCGCCGCTGAGGGCGCTGCCGAAGGCGGCGAAGAGGCCGCCGGCGCTGGAGAAGCGGCCGTCACGCCCATCGCCACGCTGCTCGCCTCGGCCGACGCCGGCGCCGGCGAAGCCGTCTTCAAGAAGTGTCAGGCCTGTCATTCCGGAGAGAAGGGCGGACCGAACA
>CAMLOC010000123.1 GCA_946481465.1 uncultured Shinella sp.
AGTTCGCTCTACTCCCGATGCGCCCAACACAATCACGTTACCACTGGTAGAAACTGCGCCTCGAACACCGTAAGACGGACATTTGACGTTCTGGAGCATTTCCGGCGAACTCCGGTTCACCGGAAATGCTCTAGATTCTTGTTTTACCGCATTATCCGACGCCGAAGCGATCTCGCTTCGGCTGGAAATGCTCTAGATTTTTGCAAGCGCAATCAGATTGCTGGGGGGCCATCATGCTGCGACCTGTCACTATCCAATATCTCGACGTGAAGGGCGCCAAAGGCAGCGTCTCGGATATCATCCCGATGGATATCGACGGCGACGGCTTTCTGGACCTGGTCGGTACGTCGCTCCATTTCCCGCAGCAGAACAAGTCCATTCCCGTCTTCGCCCTGATCAACGACCGGAAAGGCGGTTTCGAGGCTTCCGGCACAGGCGTCGCCGGCTCAACCGTGCATGCGCGTGAATTCGTTGTGGCCGATTTCAACGGCGACGGGATTGACGATATCTTCATCGCCGATCACGGCTACGACGTCGCGCCCTTCCCTGGCCACAAGAACACGTTGCTGCTGGGCAAGGCGGATGGCGGCTTCACCAACGCCACGTCCAGGCTGCCGAATATCAAGGACTTCTCGCATTCGGCCACCACAGCCGATATTGACGGCGACGGCGACCTCGACCTTTTTGTCGGCAATATCAACGGGGGTAAAAGCGGCCCCTATATCCTGCTCAACAACGGGTCTGCGAAATTCACCAAGGCGTCGCTCCTGCCTGCTGAAATCGCCAATCGATCCAACACCTACACGACCTCGCTGTTTGTCGACATCGACCGCGATGGCGACATGGATCTGTTCCTCGGCGGCGACGGGGGGGCGAGCGCCATGCTGATGAACAACGGCAAGGGCAGGTTCTCGCTGTCAAAGCAGAAGGTGCCTGACGGAACATTCGGCGCGAAGAACACGATCAGCCTCGATGTGCAGACCTTCGATTTCGACCGGAACGGGCGGAATGAGCTGCTTGTCGTCGGCACGAAGGCCAAGCCCTTCTACGAGAAGGCCAGCCTGCAGATCCTTTCCCCGCTCGGCAAAGAGGGAAAGATGGTCGACACGACGAAGATCCATTTCGACAGCCAACCGAACCTCAACGGCTGGGTCAGCAAGATACATTTCGTCGACCTGAACCAGGACGGCCGCCTCGACATCGTGGGACAAGTCGCAAACGAGAATGCGGTGCTGGCCTATCTCAACGACGGCAACAACCGGTTCTACCAGATGAGCCCGAAAATCCTGATGGACTATGCCGGGCTGTCGCTGACGGTGATGGACGTCGACAATGACGGCAAGAAAGAGCTGGTACAGGTTGGCAGTTCAAACGGGGTCTATGGCGTGCAGATCGTGCGCACCGTAACCACTGACGGCGACGTAGCGGGATCCGCAGCAAAGGACACCGTGTTCGGCAACGGCAGCTCCCAGAGGATAGACGGACGTGGTGGCGCGGACTTTCTGGCCGGCGGCGGCGGCAATGACATTCTGCTGGGTGGCGGAGGCAACGACAAGCTGCTGGGCGGAAATGGCGACGACATTCTGGACGGTGGTAGCGGAAAGGACATCCTCGTCGGTGGCCGTGGTGCCGACACGCTGACGGGAGGAGCCGGCGCGGACATGTTCGTCTTTTCGTCGCGGCACGATTCCCCGGTCAACAAGCCGGATGTGATCACGGATTTCAGCCGTAGCCAAGGCGACCGGATCGATCTTCGAGCCATCGATGCCAACACCAAATCTGCCGGCGACCAGGCGTTCAAATTTATCGGGACCGACGGTTTCCACAAGAAAGCAGGCGAATTGCGCTATGAAAAGAGGTCGGGTGATACGTTCGTATTGGCCGACGTCAATGGTGACGGAAAAGTGGACTTCTCGATTGCGCTGGACGCCAGCATAAACCTGAAAGCCGGCGATTTCATCCTCTAGGTCAGCGGCTCGACGGCCGCATGGGTTTCTCCGAGGCGCACCGCTCGTGGACGGGTCCGACTTCGATGTCGAATGCGGTCAACGCGGCGCTGGCACGCTGATCCGCCGCGCCTTCTCCCGCAAACTACCCCTTCGACAGGGCCACGACGGGGTCGAGTTGAGACGCGTTGCGAGCGGGAAGATATCCGAAGGCGACGCCGATCAGGCTGGAGCAGACGAAGGCCGCCACGATGGAACTCATCGAATAGATGAGGCCGAAGCCGGTATTGAACAGGGTGAAGACGGCCCCGAAGCCGAGCGCCAGCGCAATGCCGAGAACACCCCCGATCAGGCAGACCAGCACCGACTCGATCAGGAACTGCTGCATGATGTCGCTCTGCCTTGCGCCGACCGCCATGCGCACGCCGATCTCCGACACGCGCTCGGAGACCGAGACCAGCATGATGTTCATCACGCCGATGCCGCCGACCACGAGGGAAATGAGCGCGATGGCCGCGATCAGGATCTGCATGGTCTGGGTCGTGCGGGTTATGGTCTGGCGGATGTCGTCGCTGTTGATGATGAAGAAGTCCTTCGTGCCGTGGCGCCGCGTCAGGAATTCGGTCACCGCCTGCTCGGCGAGGCCGGTATCCACCGCGTCGGCAACCTTGACCGTGATCGAGCGAAGCGACATCGACCCGAGCATCCGCGCCTGCACGGTCGTGTAGGGCGTGTAGATGCCGAGGTTCTGGCTGCCGCCGGGTCCCGTCTGGCTCGTCTTGACGATGCCGATCACGCGCAGCGGCACCTTGCCGACGAGGATGGTCTTGCCGACGGGATTTGCCGCGTCCCCTGAGAAGAGGGCTTCGTGCGTGTTCTCGTCGATCACCGCGACCTGCGACAGGTCGTGCACGGCGTCCGCATCGAACAGGCGCCCCTCGAGGATCGTCATGCCGGTCGCGTCGAAATATTGCTCGCCAACGCCGGTGACCTGCGCATTGGCCTCGACGGAGCCGAAGCGCGCCACGACGGATGTCGAGACCGTCGGCGTGACGGCCGCGACATAGGACTGGCGCGCCAGCGCGTGCGCATCCTCGACGACCAGCGTCGTGATGCGGCCGGATCGCGTATCGCCGAAACTCGTGCCCGCGAAGATCTGCAGGGTGTTCGTGCCGAGGCTGGCGATGTTCGCCAGGATCTGCTGCTGCGTGCCGGAGCCCAGCGCCACGACGGACACGACCGAGGCGATGCCGATGATGATGCCGAGCATGGTCAGGAAAGTACGGAGCTGATGCGCGCCCAGGGCCAGAACGGCCATGCGGAACGCTTCGCGCGACCGGTTGAGCAGGCCAAGCAAATGGCCGGACGCCGGAGGGGCGGACGCCGGCTCTTGCGCACCGTCGCGCGCGATCTCCGGCTTCTCCGTCCGCTCGTCCGAGATGATCATGCCGTCGCTGATCTCGATGATGCGCTCGGCGCGGGCGGCGATCGCCTTGTCGTGCGTCACGATGACGACCGTGCGGCCCTCGGCGTGAAGCTCGTCGAGGATGCGCAGCACCTCCTGGCCACTGTGGCTGTCGAGCGCACCGGTCGGCTCGTCGGCGAGAATGACGCGCGCATCGTTCATCAGGGCACGCGCGATCGACACACGCTGCTGCTGGCCGCCGGAAAGCTGGCCGGGGCGATGCGCCGTGCGCTCGCTCATGCCGAGCCGGCCGAGAAGCGCCGCAGCACGCTCCCGGCGCTCGGCCTGCGCCGTGCCCGCATAGATCGCCGGAATCTCGACATTGCCGATCGCCGTCAGCTCGGCCAGCAGGTGATAGCGCTGGAAGATGAAGCCGAAATGCTCGCGGCGCAGTTCCGCAAGCTCGTCCTCGTCGAGGGAGGACGCCTCACGCCCCTCGACCCTGTAGCTGCCGGCGGTCGGCCGGTCGAGGCAGCCGAGAATGTTCATCAGCGTCGACTTGCCGGAACCGGACGCGCCGACGATCGCGACCATCTCGCCCGCCTCGATGGTGAGGTCGACGTTCTTCAGCACCGTGATGCTGCCTTCTCCCGAGGGATAGGCGCGCGTAATGTCCTTGAGGACGATGAGCGGTTCTGCCATCGTCACAATCCCATGGGCGGACCGCCCCGCCCGCGCGCACCGCGCGAGGAACCCGGCGTGCCAGACTGTGCCGTGCCTTCGCCGGTGACGACGATATCGCCCTCGGCAAGCCCGTCGCGAACCTCGGCCGTCACCTTGTCGTTGAGGCCGATCTCCACCTTGCGCGTTGTAATCTGCCCCTCCGGGCCGAGTATGCGAACGCTGTAGCGGCCATCCGTATCGCGCGCGCCAAGTGCGGCCGCGGGAATGGTGGGCACGCCGCTCGCCCGCCCGAGCACGATATGCACCTGGGCGGTCATGTAGGTCCTCAGCCGCCCGTCGGCGTTGGGGACGTTGAAGATACCGTTGTAGTAGATCGCCTCGGAGGTCGAGGTCGAGGATGTGGCTGACGAGATGCTGCTGTCGTTGCGGATCGATTCCGGCGCGGGTTCGATCGACTGCAGCACTGCATCATGGCGGCGGTCGGCATCGCCGATGACGGTGAACCAGACTGGCTGGCCCGGCTGCACCTTGACGACGTCGGCCTCCGATATCTCGGCGCGCACCGTCATCGTGTCGAGCTGCCCGAGAATGACGATCGTCGGCGTCGACTGCGAGGCGTTGACGGTCTGGCCTTCCTGGCTGACGACGGCCAGCACCGTCCCGTCCATGGGGGCGGTGATCTTCGTATAGCCGAGATTGGCCTTCGCCGTCTCGATGGCGACCTCGCCCTGCGCGATCAGGGCATCGAGGGCCTCGATCTGCGCGCGCGTGACCTCGGCGGCGGCGGCCGCGCTGTCGTAATCGGCCTTCGAGCCTGCCTGCTTTTCGAACATCTGCCTCTGGCGGGCGAGCGTCTGCTCGTTGAGGCTGAGCTGCGCCTGCTTTTCCAGGCGCTGCGCCCTGACATTGGCAAGCGAGGCTTCGGCGGTCCTCAGCGCATTGGCCTGGGTGACGGAATCGATCTCGGCAATCAGGTCGCCCGTCGTGACCGTCTGGCCGAGCGCGACCCTGACTGCGGTGATGCGGCCGGAAACCTGCGCGCCGACGGCCACCAGCTTGACGGGTTTCAACGTTCCGGTGGCGAGAACCGATTCCTCGACATCGCCGATAGCCACTGTTGCCGTGAGCACGGACGGCTGCCGCGTCTCGAAATATTCAGTCCAGACGAAATAGCCTGCCGCGACAATGCCTGCAGCGAACAGGGCTGCCCCAATGAATCTACCAATTTTCAACGTGCATGGGCCTCGTATGCGGGAAGAATCAAATGTCGGGTCTAGCGACTATATTTTAAAGAGATCCTGTCCTGTTGAGAGGATTTGTCGCAACCCTTTGGTTGGAGAAGCCGTAGCTCGGGGGCGAAGGTACAGGTGGAACAGAGCATTCACCACCATATGATGGGGATCGAATAGGGCCGGCAGGATCCAAGGCGCCCTTCGCCCCTCGAAAGCCACCGACACCAGGCCGCGGGGGTATGCGGGTTCGTTTCGAACCGGCTCTCACGTCCAGCGGAGGGCCGAACCGGCCGGCCCTCCGCCTTCGGGCTCACAGCAGGAAATCGGCCTTGGTGAAGTCGATCGCGCCATCGAACTTGATGGAGAAATCGGCCTTTCCGTCGCCGTCGACATCGGCGGAGACGAAGGTCGAACCGTTCTTGACCTCGTAGCGCACCTCGCCCGCGGCCTTCGAGAACGTTCCGGCGCCGATGAAGCGCAGGGCCTGGCCATCGCCATCGAACGCACGCAGGTCGATCTTGTCGCCCTCCTTCTGGGAAAAGTCGTAGATCGTGTCGCGCCCGGCCCCCGCGACGGTGCTGTCGCTCACCGCGTTGAAGATGAAGGCATCGGCGCCCGAACCGCCATAAAGCTTGTCGGCACCCGCGCCGCCGAGGATCTTGTCCTTGCCGGTTCCGCCGTAGAGCTTGTCGCTGCCATCGCCGCCGGAGAGCGCATCGTTGCCCGTCCCGCCATAAACGACATCGTCTCCGCCGCCGCCATGGATCTCGTCGCCGGCCGCTCCGCCGCCGAGAATATCCTTTCCGGCGCCGCCATAGAGCTGGTCGTTTCCGGCTCCACCATAGAGCTTGTCATTGCCCGCTCCGCCGCCGAGGACATCCTTCCCCGCGCCGCCGTAAAGCCGGTCGTTTCCGGCGCCGCCATAGAGCTTGTCGTTGCCTTCGCCGCCGGAGAGCGAGTCGTTGCCCGTCCCGCCGTAAAGGGCGTCGTTTCCGGCACCGCCGGAGAGCTCGTCGTTTCCGGCGCTGCCCTGCAGCACGTCGTCGCCGCTGGTGCCGCCGGTGTCATCGGTGTCGTCGGTGTCGTCGCCCGGCGTCGACGGCGGAACCACGACGGTCGACTTCAGGCTCGCCGTGCCGTCGGAGAACTTGAGAGTTTCCACATTCCGGACGGTATCGACCCCGTCATTGCCGCCCGCGCGCTTGTCGGTCACCGTCCAGGTGCCGTCCAGGTTCTTGACCCAGCTGTAGTCGGCCTTCGCGCCGCTGAGCAGGAGGATATCCTCGCCTGTGCCTCCGTCGATCGCGTCGTTGCCGGACGCGCCGATGAGGATGTCGTCGCCGAGGCCGCCGGCAATGTCGTCATTGCCGACGCCGCCGTTCAGATAGTCGCCGCCGTCGCTTCCCGTGATGGCGTCGTCGCCGCCGAAACCGTAGATCGAGAAGGCCGTCTTTCCGTCGGGAAGCGTGCCGCCCGCCAGCGTTCCGTCAGCGTCCGTCGTTCCCAGGACGACCGCGCGGCCGTCGCTTTCAAGCGGGATGAGGATCGGGCCGGCCGCCCAGACGCCGGCCGCCTGCTCCGTGCCGAGGCGCCCATGGGCCGTGTTGCCGAAGCCGTAGATATTGCCCTGGTCGTCAACCACCAGGGAATGGTTGGGCCCGCCCGTGATGCTGACGATGTTGATGCCGTCGAAGGCCGGAATCCTGGTCGGGGCCACCAGCGTCTCGAGGGCGTCCGTCGAGGTCTCGATACCGAGCCAGCCCTCGTCGTTGCGGCCCCAGGACCATACTTCGCCGTCATCGGTGAGCGCGATTACCCAGCGCGAGCCGACATGGATATCCACCACCCCTTCGGGCAGGCCCGTCATCTCGGTCGGAACGAGGACTTTTGCCCCGGTCGGATCGTTGATGATGCCGTCGGAGACCTCGCCCTGCACGAGCTGGCCGAAATCGTTCTGGCCCCAGCCGTAGACCTTGCCGTCGGAGGTGATGGCAAAGGACGTGTTGGTGCCGGCAGCAACCTTGACCACCTCGCCCGGTATGTCGACGAGAGCCGGCACATTCGAGCGCGTCGTGTCGCCGGAGCCCAGTTGCCCCTGGGTGTTTGCGCCCATGGCATAGACGTTCCCGCCTTCCGTCAGGACGAGGGCGAAGGACGTTCCCCAGGCGAGGCCCGTGACCTTTTCGCCGCCGAAGGCGCTCATGTCGACGGCCACGGGCGACCCCTGGTTCGTGAGGCTGCCGATGCCCAACTGACCGTTCGTGTTCTGGCCCCAGGAATACAGGACGCCCTGGTCGGAAATCGCATAGCTGGCGCCGTTCGCCATATAGGCGGACGTGACGACCAAGCCGTCCAGCGCTTCGACCCGGGCCGGCGTGAGGATTTCATAATTGCTCGTCGTGCCGAGACCGAGCTTTCCTAGGTTGTTGTCGCCCCAGGTGTAGAGTTCCCCCGTGGCGGTCAGGAAGGCGCCGTGAAGCATGCCGGCGGAAATCGCGGTGATCTCGCCGGTAAAGCCCGCCGGCAGGTTGACCGTCCCGACATCGGCCCAGGCGACGCCGGTATCGGTCACCTCGCCGCGGCCAAGCTGGCTTTCGTTGTTCTCGCCAACGGAATAAACGACGCCGTCCTTGAAGAACAGGGAGTAATGGTTGCCGGCTCCAACTTGCACTGACATGGAAATCCTCTGGACAATGGTGGGATGCGCGCACGGCTGCAGCTCCCCCTGCGCATCGCGCATGAAGATATCTGCGGCGGAAAACACATCCGCGTGGGGGTGATGAGATTTGGGAAAGCTAGAGCATTTCCGGCGAACTCCGGCTCACCGGAAATGCTCTAGACTTTTGTTTTTACAGCATTACCCGGCGTCGAAGCGATCTCGCTTCGGCTGGAAATGCTCCAGGGGATAGGCCGCTGCTTCGGCGGCGCCC
>CAMLOC010000124.1 GCA_946481465.1 uncultured Shinella sp.
CCAGTCCGCAAACAGACGGGCCTGGCCGGTCGCCTTCGCATGGATCTTCAGATGGAAGGGCACCGGCGAGGGAATGGACTGCGGCACCAGGGGAACGAGCCGCCCTGCCTCCATCACGCTCTTCACCAGCCCGTCCCAGCCCAGCACGGCCCCGACATCGTCCTGGGCGGCCTGAAGCGCGATCATGTAGTTGTTCACGTAGAAGCCACGGCCTTTCGGCGCCGCACATCCCAGGGACTGGAACCAGTCGGCCCAGGTCGTCCAGCCGTTTTCCTCGTTGCTCATGTGGACGAGCGGCACCCTGACGAGATCCTCGACGCTCGCGATGCGATGCTGCGCGGCGAATTCGGGCGTGCCCAGCGCGACGATCCGGTCCTGGAAGAGGATGCGATGCTCGACGCCGTTCTCGCCGGGGTCGCCGTAATGGATGCTGATGTCGTAGGGGCCGCTCGTGCCGGGGATATCACTGATAATCTGGGAGACGGTCACGGCGGGATAGGTTTTCCAGAAGGCGGAGATTTTCGGCGTCAGCCAGAGGGAGCTCACCGCCGTCGTCGTGCGGATCGTCACGTCGACGGTGTCGCGGCGGTCGCGGATCTGCGCGACGGTCTCCGACATCGCCTCGAAGCCGCGCCGGATCGAGAGGAACAGGAACGCCCCCTTTTCCGTGGGTTCGACGCCGCGGCTGCGGCGAACGAACAGGCTGCAGCCAAGGTCCGTCTCCAGCGCCTTTATCTGGTGGCTGATGGCCGCCGGCGTCACGTTCATCTCCCGGGCCGCCTCCTTGAAGCTCGCCTTCCGGGCGGCGGCCTCGAAGCAGGCTAGAGCGGTCAGGGAAGGAAGATCGTAGGGTCTTCGCATGGGGCGCCTCGCAGGCTTTTGACATTAGCCAAACTAACTTCACATCAAAAAAAGTGCCGTTGTCAATCGCCCGCGCCGCAATGACAATTCCGACCCGTTGAACCCGTCAAGTGTGGACCCTCGCCATGACAATCCTCTCTTCCTCCATAGACGACCTGCTGGCCCGCCGCCGTCCCGGCCACGCCCTCGAACAGCCCTTCTACACCTCGCCCGCCGTCTACGATCTCGACCTTACGCATCTCTTCTACAAGCAGTGGCTCTACGCCGCCCCGGCATGCCAGCTTGCCAAGGCGGGCAGCTACGTCACGATGCGCGTCGGCGCCTACGAGGTGATTATCGTGCGCGGCCGCGACGGCGAGATCCGCGCCTTCCACAATTCCTGCCGGCACCGCGGCTCGCTGATCTGCAAGGCGCGGCAGGGGCAGGTGGCCAAGCTCGTCTGTCCCTACCATCAATGGACCTACGAACTCGATGGCAAGCTGATCTGGGCGAACGACATGGGCGCGGATTTAGACCCCACCGGACATGGGCTAAAGCCGGTCGCGCTGCGCAATCTGGAAGGGCTGATCTATATCTGCCTGTCGCAGACCCCGCCGGATTTCGAGGCCTTCGCCGAGACGGCCCGCCCCTATCTTGCGGTCCACGACCTCACCGAGGCCAAGGTCGCCTACACCTCGACCATCGTGGAGAAGGCCAACTGGAAGCTCGTGTGGGAAAACAACCGGGAATGCTACCATTGCAGCAGCAACCATCCCGCCCTCTGTCGTTCGTTCCCGCTCGATCCCAATGTCGCCGGCGTTTCGCCGGACGGGTCGGTCTCGGCCGCCCTCCAGGCGCATTTCGACCGCTGCGAAGCCGCCGGCGCGCCCGCTAGGTTCCACATTTCCGGGGACGGCCAGTATCGCCTGGCGCGCATGCCGCTACAGGAAAAGGCGTTGAGCTACACGATGGACGGCAAGGCGGCCGTCGCGAAAAACCTCGGCCGCGTTGGCCTGCCGGATGCGGGCACGCTGCTGAAATTCCACTATCCGAGCACCTGGAACCATTTCCTGCCCGATCATTCGCTGACCTTCCGCGTGACGCCGATCGGCCCGATGGAGACGGAAGTCACCACCACCTGGCTCGTGCACAAGGATGCGGTGGAGGGCGTCGACTACGATCTCAAGCGCCTCACCGAGGTCTGGATCGCCACCAATGACGAGGACCGCGAGATCGTGGAGACCAACCAGCAGGGCATTCTCTCGCCCGGCTATGTTCCCGGCCCCTATTCGCCGAACCAGGAAAGCGGCGTCATCCAGTTCGTGGACTGGTACGCCACCTGGCTCGAACACGCGATGGCGCCGATGCAGCAGGCCGCGGAGTAAGCGCGATGAGCGTCTACAAGAACCTCGCCTTCTGGAGCGATGCGGAAGTGCTCGAATGCGTGACGCGCACGCCGGAGGCCCCCGACGTCGTGACGTTCAGCTTCCAGAGCCCGTCCGGCGCGCTGTTCAACCATGACCCCGGCCAATTCGTCACCCTGGAGCTGCCCGTCCCCGGCGGGCCGCTCTACCGCACCTATACGATCTCTTCCTCGCCCTCGCGGCCGACGGCACTGACGATCACCGTCAAGGCGCAGCGCGCGTCCATCGGCACGCGCTGGATGCTCGACAACCTGCACAAGGGCATGCGCATAAAGGTGATCGGTCCCGCCGGGAAATTCTCGATCGCCCATCACCCGGCCGAAAAATACCTCTTCATCTCGGCCGGCTCCGGCATCACGCCGATGGTGGCGATGACGACATGGCTCTACGATTCCGGCCGCGAGCCGGACATCGTCTTCATCAACTGCGCGCGCCGCCCCTCGGAGATCATCCTGCGCGAGCGCATGGAGCTCATGGCCTCGCGCATCGTCGGCATCGATCTGAAATGGGTGGTCGAGGAGGCCGATCCCTACCGGCCCTGGACGGGCTATCGCGGCATGTTCAACCAGATCATGCTCGGCCTGATGGCGCAGGACTATCTCGAGCGCGAGGTGTTCTGCTGCGGTCCGGAGCCCTTCATGCGCGCGGTGCGCGAAGCGCTGGCCGGCCTCGGCTACGACATGAGCCGCTATCACCAGGAGAGCTTCAGCGCGGAGCCCGACAATGCCGAGGACGTTCCCGAGGACGTGCTGCCCGACGCACAGAACCAGGCGGAAATCGAGTTCGCCTTCTCCGGCGTCACGGCGAAATGCAACGAGACGGACACGATCCTGATCGCCGCGAAGGCCGCCGGACTGGTGATCCCCTCGGGGTGCTCGATGGGCATCTGCGGGACCTGCAAGATCCGCAAGACTGAGGGACAGGTCCACATGGTCCACAACGGCGGCATCACGGACGAGGACATCGAGGAGAACTACATCCTGGCGTGCTGCTCGAAACCGATCGGCCGCGTGAGCGTGGAGGCATAGAACGTTTCGACACCGCCGTGGCCGGCGGTGTCGTTTCTAGGGCAGGCTGAGCTTCGCCATGCGCCCGCCGTCGACCGTCCAGACCTGCCCCGTCACGAAGGCGGCCTCGTTCGAGGCGAGCCAGGCGACGAGGCTCGCCACTTCCTCCGGCTTGCCGGTCCGCCCGACGGGGTGGATCTTGCCGATCGTCCGGCGGAAACCGTCCGGGTCGGGCATGCTTTCTATGAAATCGAGGTTGAGGTCCGTATCGATCCAGCCGGGCGCCACGGCATTGCAGCGGACGCCCTCGGCGCCGTGATCGACCGCGACGGCCCGCGTCAACCCGTGCAGGCCGGCCTTGGAGGCGCAGTAGGCCGCGTGCTTCGGATTGGAGCCGAGGCCCTCGATGGACCCGACATTGACGATAGCGCCGCCGGCTTTCCGCAGATGCGGCAGCGCCGCCTTGATCAGCATGAAGGGCGAGGTGAGGTTAACGACGAGCGTGCGCTCCCAGTCCGCAAGCGACATGTCCTCGACAAGTGCCTCCTGCATGACGCCGGCATTGTTGATGAGGACGTCCAGCCGGCCTGCCCGCGCCGCCACCGTCCCGACGGCCGTCGCTGCGCTCTCCGGGTCGGTGAAATCGGCGGCGATGCCTTCGAACTCGCCGTCCTCGCCGCGCTGCGCGGTGAAGACGCGGGCGCCTTCGTTGCGAAACCTGCGGGCGATCGCCTGCCCGATGCCGCTGCGCCCGCCGGTGACGAGGGCCACCTTTCCATCAAATCTGGTCATCCTACCGGCTTTCCTCCGTTGACCTCGACCAGCGAGCCGCACATGTAGCGCGCGGCATCGGAAGCGAGGAACACCACCACATCGGCGATATCCTCCGGCTCGGCGATGCGGCCGAGCGGCACCGTCCTGCCGAGTTCGGTGACGGCCGTATCCGGATCGAAGCCGCGTTTGGCAAAGCCGGTGCGCAGCATCGGGGTGTTGACCTCGTTCGGGCAGACGGCGTTCACGCGGATGTTCTGATGCGCATGGTCCATGCCCATGCACTGCGTCAGCGAGGCGATCGCCGCCTTGGTCATGCAGTAGACCGCATGGTTCGGCCCCGGCCGCACGCCCCAGCAGGAGGCGACGTTGACGATGGCCCCGCCGCCGGCTTCGGCGAGGATGGGGATGGCGCCGCGGCAGACGCGGAAGGGCGCCTCGACATTGACGCCGAGCGACAGGGCCCAGTCCGCATCCGTCGTCGACCTCACCGAACCGCGCGTGATGACGCCGGCATTGTTGACGACCACGTCGAGCCTGCCGAGCGCGGCGAAAGCCGCCGCTGCCAGCCCGTCCGCATAGGCGGGGTCGGTAAGGTCGCCGGGCAGGCGCGCCTCCGCCTCCACGGAGGAAACGTCCCGGTCCGCGACCGCGACGACCGCGCCCTCCGCGCGAAGCTGGCGAACGATCGCGGCGCCGATACCGCCCGCGGCCCCCGTGACGAGCGCCGCCTTTCCACGAAATCTTTCCATGCTGCCCTTCCGGATGCTCAGTTGAGGATGGATCGCTGGTTGACCGGCGATTTTCCGAAATGATCGCGGTAAACCCGCGAGAAATGGGAGGTCGAGGTGAAGCCGCAGGCCATGGCGATCTCGGTGATCGCCTGCTCGGACTGCACGATGAGGTTCCGCGCCCGGTGCAGGCGCGCCTCCAGGATGTAACGCTTCGGCGTGATGTTCAGGTAGCGGCCGAAGAGCCGTTCGAGCTGGCGCGTCGAAATGCCGAGCTTGCACGACAGCTCGTGGCTGGAGAACGGCACCTCCAGATTCTCCTCGATCAGCCGGATCGCCTGGCCGAGGCGGCTGTTGCGGATGCCGTAGCGCGAGCGGGCCGAGACCTTCTGCGTGGCGCTCGCCTCGCGCACGCCGGAATAGACCATCTGGTCCGCCACCGCGGCAGCAAGGTCGCTGCCGTGATCGCGCGAGATGATGTGCAGCATCAGGTCGGCGACGGCAGCACCGCCCGAGGCGGTCACGAACTTCTCGTCGGCGACGAAGACCGATTTCGTGAGGTTCACCTCCGGAAAGATCTCCGCGAAGAGATCGTGATATTGCCAATGGACCGCCGCCCGCCGCCCGTCGAGGAAACCGGCCTCGGCCAGAATATAGGCGCCGGAGCAGATGGCGCCGATCGAAATGCCCCGCGCCCGCTCGGACCGCAGGTAGTTCAGGAGCGGCGATGTGACGTGGTTCTGCACGTTGATCCCCGAGACGAGGAACAGCTTCTCGTCGCGCCCGAGCGGCATCAGCCCCCGGTCGACGAGCGTCACCGCCCGGTTCGAGCAGATCGCGGACCGGCCGTCGACGGAGGCGAGCTGCCAGCGGTAGAGCTCGCGGTCAGCGACGAAGTTGGCGATCCGCAGCGGCTCCAGCGCACAGGCGAAGGCCAGATGCGAAAAATCCTCGACCAGGAGAAAGACGAAGTCAGATGTGTGGCTCATGATGGACATCCGGCAGGTTGCGGGACGCCTGCAGGCGTCCCGGTTTCCGATCATTTCACCGCGTCGCGGGCGGCCGCCAGCCAGCTGTCGTAGAGGTCCTTGTGCGCGCTGATCCAGTCGTCGACATGGCGGTCGATGTCGGCGGAGGTCTTCTCGCCGTCGGTGATCAGCTTGTTCTCGGCCGAGATATCGTTGATGTCGAGCTTGGCGACCTCGAACAGCTTCCTGGCCGCGGGATTGGCCTCGAGGAAATCGTTGCGGGCGACCACGCCGATATTGTCGACGGCGAAGCCGAGATTGCGGCCGTTGAACTCGGTATTCGCCTGCGCGCCGTCCGGCAGCGAGGTATAGGGCACGCTCAGCCATTCCACGTCCTTGCCGGGAACGAGAACGCCGGAAACCCAGTAGGGCGTCCAGGTGTAGTAAAGCACGGGCTTGCCGGTCTTGAAGCGGGCGATCGTGTCGGCCATCATCGCCTGGTAGGCGCCCTGGTTGTGCGTGATCGTGTCACGCAGCTTGTATTCGTCGAGCTCGTGCTCGATGACGCGCTCGCAGCCCCAGCCCGGAATGCAGCCGGCGAGGTCCGCCTTGCCGTCGCCGTCGGCATCGAACTTCGCGGCGACGGCCGGGTCCTTGAGCTGGCTGAGGTCATGCACGCCGGAATCGTAGGTCGCCTTGTCGATCAGGTAGCCCTGGAGCGCCCCTTCGATATAGGTGCCGACGCGGCTCATCACCTTCTCACCGCCGGCCTCGTCGAAGAAGTTCTTGTGCAGCGTTTCCCAGCTGACCGCCGTGAAGTCGGCGTCTCCCGCGCCGATCGCCACATGGATGGTCTGGTATTCGGCCTCGTTGGGCTGCGCGATGGTGTAGCCGAGGTCTTCGAGCGCGCGGAACAGGATCCGGTGCTGGAAGAATTCCTCGATCTGGGTCGGCAGCATCGGGCGCACGGTCACGCCCTCACCCGGCTTGTCGTTGGCCAGCACCGGCTGGACGAGGAGGCCCAGCGCGAAGACGCCTGCAGTCAAAAGTCGTTTCATGTTCTTACTCCCAGTTGTTATCAGTTCCCCAGAACGACCTAGCTCTTCCGGTCGATCAGTTGCACGACGAGGCCGATCGGGCCGGTCCGCCACCAATTCCTGTGTCCTTTTTCGCGGCCCGAGCGGCCGAGGCCCTGCGTGATGCGGTCGAGCACGATGGCCAGCATCACGATGCCGAGGCCGCCGACGATCGCCTTTCCGGCGTCGAGCCGCCCCATGGCGCGCAGCACCTCGTTGCCGAGGCCCCGCACGGAGATCATCGAGGCGATCACGACCATCGACAGGGACAGCATGATCGTCTGGTTGAGGCCGGCGAAGATCGTCGGCGTCGCCATCGGCAGCTCGACCTTGAACATGATCTGCGCGGGCGTGGCGCCGAAGGCCCGGGCGGCCTCCACCACGCTCTGGTTGACCGAGCGGATGCCGAGCGAGGTGAGGCGGATGAGCGGGGCAAGCGCGAAGATGATCGTGACGATGACGCCGGCGACGTTGCCGATGCCCAGCAGCATGACGACGGGAACGAGGTAGACGAAGGCGGGGATCGTCTGCATCGTGTCGAGGATCGGCCGGAGCACGGCCTCGAACCGGTCGCTCTTGCCGGCCAGGATGCCGAGCGGCAGGCCGATGATGACGGCCAGGATCACCGCCGCCACCACGATCGCCAGTGTCGTCATCGCCAGCGGCCATGCCTCGGGCGACAGCAATCCGAGGACCGCGAGCGCGACGGCGACATAGACGGCGGTGCGCCGGCCGGCGGCCTGCCAGGCGATCAGCACGATGATCAGCAGCATGACGAGCGGCGGCACGGCGAGGAAGGCGCGCTCGATGCCCTGGATCAGGCCGTCGAAGAAGAACTTGAAGGGCTGGATCGATTCCCGGTGCTCGATGGCCCATTGCTTGATGCCGTCGGAATGCTCAGCGATGCCGAGGTCGATGCTCTCGAAGGGGTTAAGCCAGTTGAAGCTCTTTTCGTCGGCCATCAGTGTGCTCCCCGCGCAGTGTCGCTTGCCTCACCCTGTCCCTGGATGCCCCTCAGCAGGGCATCCTTCGTGACGACGCCGACAACGGTATCGGCGTCCTTCACCAGGACAGGGTCGTTGGTGCCGATCGAAAGGTTCACCAGCGTATTGAGCTTGTCGTCCGGCCGGGCGACGGGCCAGGCCGAGACGTCCCGGCCCGGATGGGTCCGGTGGTACTGCTCGAGCGGCTGCATGACCTTCGCCGCGGTGACGAGATCGAGCTTGGAGATACCGCCCACGAAGTCGGCGACGTAGTCGTCGGCGGGGTTGGTCACGATCTCCTCCGGCGTGCCGACCTGGACCAGGACGCCGTCCTTCATGATCGCGATGCGGTCGCCGATGCGGATCG
>CAMLOC010000125.1 GCA_946481465.1 uncultured Shinella sp.
CCAGCGCGCCTTTGGCGCCCGGCAACTTCAGGCCTTCGGCGAGATCGGGACTCACCGACTGGATGCGCACGCCGATCCAGCCGCGGCGCGCATGGCCGAACTCGCGGATCTGGTCGATGATGGGCTTGGCCAGGTTGGCCGGGATCGCGAAACCGATGCCGACCGAGCCGCCGGACGGCGAGTAGATCGCCGAGTTGATGCCCACGACCTCGCCGTCCATGTTGAACATCGGGCCGCCGGAATTGCCGCGGTTGATCGAGGCGTCGGTCTGCAGGAAGTCGTCATAGGGGCCGGCGTTGATGTCGCGCTGGCGCGCCGAGACGATGCCGGCGGTCACCGAGCCGCCGAGGCCGAACGGATTGCCGATCGCCATCACCCAGTCGCCGATGCGCATGGTGCGGGAATCGCCGAAGGGCACGGCCTTCAGCGGCGTCTTCGGTTCCACCTTCAGGAGCGCCAGGTCGGTCTTCGGGTCGGTGCCGACGAGCTTCGCCTTCAGCTTGGAGCCGTTGGCGAAGTTCACCTCGATATCGTCGGCGCCCTCGATGACATGGTTGTTCGTGGCGATGAAACCCGAGGGATCGATGACGAAGCCGGAGCCGAGCGAGTTGACGGTCTGGCCCTGGTTGGAGCCCTCGCCGCCCTCGCCCTTGAAGAACTCGTCGAAGAAATCCTGGAAGGGCGAGCCTTCCGGCACCTGCGGGATGGGCGCCTTGTCGTCGCTCTTGACGTTCTGCGAGGTGGAGATGTTCACCACGGCGTCGAGCAGGCTTTCGGCAAGGTCGGCGACCGATTCCGGGCCGGCCTGCCTGTTGGCCTGCGCCAGCGCCGGCCCTGCGAACGGCCCCCCCGCGACCAGCGAGAAACTCACCGCGAGCGCGAGTGCCGCATGGGCAACGCTGGACCTCATCTTCAAAGCCATGGTCGGCATCCTCTTTCGTCTGATTGTCGCGGCGAGTGTTTGCCGCGGATACGGCAAAAATCAGTCCGGCACGCTGAATTCATGTGAAGTCTTGCCCGTCTTCGCGGGCAGCCGCAAGCTCCGCGTTCACGCGCCGCGGATCAACCACACCATGGCGACGCCGAGCGCCACGGCGACAAGCCCGGAGGTGCGCAACTGGCTTTCCGGAATCTGCGGCAGCATTTGCGCCATGCGCTTCAAAACCGAAGGGGCCAGTGCGTACACCAGCCCCTCGATGATCAGGAAGAACGCGATCCCCGTCAGGAAATCGGACATGCCGTTCTCAGTTTGCGGTCGACGGCGTCGTCGCCGTACCCGCGGTCGCGGGCTTGGCACCGGCGGCATCCTCGAAGTAGCGGAAGAACTCCGACTGCGGCGACAGCACCAGCGTGGTGTCGGATGCGCTCATCGCGTCGCGATAGGCGATCATCGACCGGTAGAAGTCGTAGAAGGCCGCATCCTGCGAGAAGGCCTCGCCGTAGACGCGGCTGCGCTCGCCGTCGCCCTCGCCTCGCAGGATTTCCGAATCGCGCTGCGCGGCGGCGATGAACTCGACGACCTGGCGGTCGGCGATAGCGCGGCGGCGCTGGCCTTCCTCGTTGCCGCGGGCGCGGATGAGTTCGGCTTCCGCCAGACGCTCGGCCTTCATGCGGTCATAGGTCTGCTGCGAGACTTCCTGCGTCAGGTCCGTGCGGCGGATGCGCACGTCGGAGATCGTCAGGCCGAGGTTGGAGGCGTCGTTCGTCAGTTCGCCCCGCACTTCGCGCATCATCGAGGCGCGTTCTTCGGAAAGCGCCGATTCGAAGCCGCGCAGACCGTAGACCCGGCGCAGCGCCGCATCCAGACGGGTGCGCAGACGCGCTTCCGCCGATTCCCGGTCGCCCGAGACCGCTTCGCGGAAGCGGCGGGCATCGGTGATCTTGTAGACCACGAAGGCATCGACCTCGTAGAACTTGCCGCCCGAGACCTGGACGCGGATGTCGTCGAGATCGAAGCGCAGCGCCTGGTCCTGGATGTACTGCACGCTGTCGGCATCCATGAAGCCGAAGGGCAGCTTGAAGTAGAGGCCGGGCTCGGACTTGACGTCCTGGATCTGGCCGAAGCGGATGACGATCGCCTGCTGGCGTTCGTTGACGACGAACACCGAGGAATAGGCGATGAAGAGGAGAACGCCGAGGGCGATCAGGAATGCCGGTATACGGTTGCCCATCACTGCGTGCCTCCCGCCTGCTGCTGGCTCGTGGGACGGCCAAGTTCGTTCAAGGGAAGGAAGGGAACCACGCCCTGGCCACCCTGCTTCTCGTCGATGATGACCTTCTTGGAGTTCTTCATCACCTCTTCCATGGTTTCAAGGAAGAGACGCTTGCGCGTGACGTCGGGCGCTGCCTTGTACTGTTCGTAGATGGAGAGGAAGCGTGCCGCCTCACCTTCCGCTTCCTTGACGACTCGGTCCTTGTAGGCGGCCGCCTCTTCGCGGATTTGCGCGGACTGGCCGCGGGCAAGACCCAGCTTCTGGTTGGCGTACTGGTTGGCTTCCTCGACGAAGCGGTCCTCGTCCTGCTCGGCGCGCTGCACTTCGTCGAAGGCATCGGCCACTTCGCGCGGCGGGGCCGCGTCCTCGATGGCGACGGTGTTGATCGAGATGCCGGCGCCGTAGGCGTCCATGGTCGCCTGGATCGTCGTCTTCACGCCCTCGGCGATCGCCTGACGGTTGTCGCGGAAAATGTCCTGGGCGGGACGGCGGCCGACGACTTCGCGCATGGCGCTTTCGGAAACCTGCTGCAGCGTCTCGGCCGGATATTCGAGGTTGAAGAGGTAGGACTGCGGGTCCGTGACCGAATAGAGCACCGAGAACTGCACGTTGACGATGTTCTGGTCGCCGGTCAGCATCAGGCCGGAACTGTCGGAGGCCGAAGACGCCGAGCGGCGGCCGATATTCTGCTGCTGTTCGGTGATCTTGACGAGTTCGACGGTTTCGAGCGGCCAGAGATGGAAATGCAGGCCGGGCATGGAGACTTCCTGCTTCGGCTTGCCGAAGCGCAGCTCCACGCCGCGCTCGTCCGGCTGGACGGTGTAGATGGCGTTCATCAGCCAGAAGACGCCGACGAGAAGCAGCGCGATGACCACGACGCCGCCGTTGATGCCGCCCGGCATGACGTTCTTCAGCTGGTCCTGGCCGCGCCGGATGATGTCCTCAAGGTCGGGCGGGCCGCCATTGCCGCTGCCTCCGCCGCCACCGCGGGGCCGGTTCGGTCCCTGCCCCCATGGCCCCTGATTGTTTCCACCGCCGCCGCCGCCCCAAGGGCCGCCGCCGCCGTTCTGATTGCTCCAGGGCATCAATACCTCTTTCTTTATATCCCTACGTGCCGCGCTTCGCGGAATGTTTCACCGCGCTGCGCGAGGTGAACCCGTTATAGGTATCCCTCCGGCACCTTTCAACAAATCCGCGTGGGCTTGCGGGCTTGTGCGGCAAAATAGTTCGTGATCGGAGGCCTATGCGGCCGCTTTTCTCCGCCAGGTGACGAAGTGCATGGCGTGGCTGTCCTTCTCGCCCTGCGGAATGGGCTCTTCCGCCACCTTTTCGAAGACGGCAGGGTCGATGGCGGGAAAGCGCGCATCGCCCTCCACATCCGCCTCCACATGGGTGACATGCAGGATATCCGCCCGGTCGAAGACCTGGGCGTAGATCTGCCCGCCGCCGATGATACAGACTTCGCCCACGCCAAGGGCCTTCGCCTCGCGGCGGGCGGCGGCCAGGCCCTCGTCGAGCGAGGAAACGACCTCGGCGCCGGGAGCGGAAAAGGCCGCGTCGCGGGTGACGACGATGTTCGGCCGACCCGGCAGCGGCCGGCCGATCGACTCCCAGGTCTTGCGTCCCATCAGCACCGGCCTGCCGAGCGTCAGTTGCTTGAAGCGTTTCAGGTCGGAGGGCAGGCGCCACGGCAGGTCGCCGTCACGGCCGATGACGCCGTTCCGGGCGACGGCGACGACAAGGACGATCTTGGCTTCGGTCATGCGAATACCCGCAAATCAGACGGCGATGGGCGCCTTGATGGTTGAATCGGCTTCGTAGCCGACCAGGGTGAAGTCCTCGAACTTGAAGGAGAAAAGGTCCTTCACATCGGGGTTGAGCTTCATGAAGGGCAAGGGCTTCGGGCGGCGCGCCATCTGGGTGCGCACCTGCTCGAAATGGTTGGAATAGATATGCGCGTCGCCCAGCGTGTGCACGAAGTCGCCCGGCTGCAGCCCGGTCGCCTGCGCCACCATCATGGTCAGCAGCGCATAGGAGGCGATGTTGAAGGGCACGCCGAGGAAGATGTCGGCGGAGCGCTGGTAGAGCTGGCAGGAGAGCTTGCCGTCCGCCACGTAGAACTGGAACAGGCAATGGCAGGGCGGCAGCGCCATCTCGTCGACCAGCGCCGGGTTCCAGGCCGAGACGATATGGCGGCGCGAGTTCGGATTGCGCCGGATGCTGTCGACGACCGTAACGATCTGGTCGAGATGGCGGCCGTCATGGGTCGGCCAGGAGCGCCACTGGTAGCCGTAAACCGGGCCGAGTTCGCCATCGGCATCGGCCCATTCGTCCCAGATGGTGACGCCGTTCTCGTGGAGATAGGCGATGTTGGTGTCGCCCTTCAGGAACCACAGGAGCTCATGGATGATCGAGCGCAGGTGCAGCTTCTTGGTGGTCAGCACCGGAAAGCCTTCCGCAAGGTCGAAGCGCATCTGGTAGCCGAAGACGCCGCGCGTGCCCGTGCCGGTCCGGTCGCCGCGGTCGGTGCCGTTTTCCATCACATGGGCGAGAAGGTCGAGATATTGCTGCATGGTCGCCGCCGATTCGTTGTCCAGCGTGCGATACTAGAGCGGGAACGGCGGCGGCCAAAGCGTGAAATCGGGTTGTCCCGGCTTTCCCCAGGGCGCGCGCCTGGGTGGAGCGGTGCCATCTTTGCACTTCCTGAAGGAATTGCGGGTAGAGAGGACAACGAAGGGCCCGATGGGCCGGCCCGCAACGAGCATCGCCGCAGGTGAGACAGACCAACGACTATTCCGACCGCTTCCGCCGCGTCTACTCCATGGCCTCGCTCGCTGCGGGCGTGCTGACGGCCGGCTGGGGCATCGTCTTCGCGGTGATGGGGGAATGGCCCATGGTCGCCATGGACGTCGCACTGGTCACCGTCGCGGTCTCGAGCTTCATCCTCGCCCGCCGCCGCCAGCTGACCGCCGCCATCCTCCTCTCCCAGTTCGCCTTCCTCTTCATCATCGCCACCTTCTGCCTGCTGTTCGACGTGCCGAACGCCGTCGCCCCGCGAGTTTCGCATCTCTTCCTGCTCGTGCTGGCGATGGTCGGCTACATCAACCACCAGCAGCGCCCCTCGCGCGGGCAGCTCGCCCTCGTCGCCCTGTCGCTCGGCGCCTTCGTCGTCTTCGCCAGCACGCAGGCCGCCCTGCCCTTCGCCCGGCCGATCTCCGACGATTTCCGCTTCGTCGGCGCCTGGGTCAACGTCACGATCGCCGTCGCCATGCTGTGCGGCGGCCTCTACATGATGCGGCAGGAGTTCGCCCGCCATCACGGCCGTGAGCGCGACATCGCGGCCGCGCTGAAGAACCGCGAGTTCGAGCTCTTCTACCAGCCGCAGGTCGACCAGGCCGGCAGGCTCACCGGTGCCGAAGCGCTGTTGCGCTGGCGGCGCGCCGACGGCAGCTTCGTCTCGCCCGCCGATTTCATTCCCGTCGCCGAGCAGGCCGGGCTGATGCCCGCCATCGGCGACTGGGTGCTGAACGAAGCCCTCAAGACGCTCTCCTTCTGGCAGCAGGAGGAGGCGACGCGCCACCTGAGGCTCGCGGTCAATGTCAGCGCCGACCAGTTCATGAAGCCGGATTTCGCCGAGGTCGTGCTCGCGCGGGTCCGCGCGCAGGACATCGACCCCGCGCGCCTCAAGCTGGAATTGACCGAAAGCATGATGGCCAACGATATCGACGCCATCGCGGAAAAGATGGGCGTGCTGCGCGCGGCCGGCCTCACCCTCTCGCTCGACGATTTCGGCACCGGCTATTCCTCGCTCAGTCACCTGCGCCGCCTGCCGATCCAGGAGATCAAGATCGACCGCTCCTTCGTCAAGGACGCGCCCGAGAGCAGGCGCAACCGCCTGCTCCTCAAGAGCATCTTCGACATCGCCCGCACGCTGGACCTCTCCGTCGTCGCCGAAGGCATCGAGACGAAGGAACAGTTCCTGCTCCTGCAATCCTTCGGCGGCCTCGCCTTCCAGGGCTTCTATTTCGGTCGCCCTGTGCCGCTCGCCGAGTTCCAGAAGCAATGGGCCGCGGAAACCCTGCCCCCGCTCGCCGAAACCGCCTGAAGCGGAAAACTTTGTCCGATCCCTGTCACAAAACCCTTTTCTTGGGGGCCGGGAGCGCCTATATGAAGGGTGCTGCCTCGGCAGCTATGGCAATAAACGGGCGGTGTAATAAACCCATTGGACCCGGGGGCGGTACCCGGCGCCTCCACCAAAAACCGGTCTTTCCAAGCGGACCGGCTTTTGATGGGGGCGAAATAGGATCGACAAGGGCGTAAAGATCGACTTTTTGCTCGGCATTGTACCACCGTTATCGGGCTAAACTTGTAGTTGCAAACGACAACTATGCGGAAGCTCGTCTCGCTGCCTAATGGCGGTGTGACACTTCACTCAAAGTCCTGACGGGTCGCACCGGCAGGCGGGGTCCGAAGGCACCTGGCAACAGAAGCCTTCACCTTCTCCAATCCCTTGAAATGGTCTATAGCTGTGCCAGATGACTCGTGCCGACAGGTGTGAGGCCAAGGCAATTCCAGCAAAAGTGCGAAGCGGTTTTGCGTCCGGAATTGCCTCGAAACAAGAGACGGAGCATTTTTGCGTTTCGAAGAAATGCGGAAATGCTCTCATGCAATGCCTGAATACAAAGGCTGGAAGAAAGACAGGAACGGATGGCGCAAGACCACATTCGCTACGACATTCTCGCCCAGGACGCGCTGCGCAGCGTCATCCGCAAGGTTTTGTCCGAGGTCGCCGCCACCGGGCACCTGCCGGGCGAGCACCACTTCTTCATCACCTTCCTCACCAACGCCCCCGGCGTGCGCATCTCGCAGCACCTGAAGGCGAAATATGCCGAGCAGATGACCATCGTCATCCAGCACCAGTTCTGGGACCTCAAGGTCACCGAGAGCCTGTTCGAGATCGGCCTCTCCTTCTCCGACACGCCGGAAAAGCTCGTCATCCCGTTCAACGCCATCCGCGGCTTCTATGACCCGTCGGTGAGCTTCGAACTGGAATTCGACGTTCCGGCCGTCGAGGAGGAAGACGAACATTCCGCCGAGATCACCGCCTATCCCGCCGCCGCGGAGAAAGCCGAGGACGGCACCGAGGACCCGACGCCGCCGACCGGTGGCGACGACAACAACAAGGGCGGCTCCGTCGTCTCGCTCGATTCCTTCCGCAAGAAGAACTGAGGCCGGGCGATGAGCGGCGACGTCGTCAATCTCCGCAACGTCCGCAAGCAGAAGGCCCGCTCCGAAAAGGAGAGGCAGGCCGAGCAGAACCGCATCACCTTCGGCCGCACCAAGGCGGAGAAGACATTGACGCGCGCGCTGAACGACAAGGCGCAGAAGGCGTTCGAACAGGGTCGACTGGATGGGCCGGAAGACGGCAAGGGCTGAGATTTCAAGCCCTTGCAGGCAGAACCGGAATCGATCTGCAAGACCTGAAACCGGCCCTACAGGACGGCATGATCCGCAAATATTCCACCACGCTGCACGGCCACCGCACGAGCTTCTCGCTCGAACCCGCCTTCCATGACGAGTTGAAGGCCATCGCCGCGGAACGCCGCCTGCCGCTTGCTGCCCTCATCCGCGAAATCGACGATGCCCGGGGCGTCGAGGGCAATCTCTCCTCGGCGCTGCGCCTCTTCGTGCTCGCCTGGCTGAAAAAGGCCGGCGAAGGGCCGTAAGGCCGCTCAGTTGACGCCGGGCAGCGCGTCGAAATTCAGGCTCCCGCTGCCATCGAGGGGCGGCAGTTCGCCGCCGCGCTCGACGCCTTCTCCCGGCAGAACCGGCAGGCGGCGGCGCGCCGCCTCGTCCTCCGCCCGGCGGCGCTCCGCCGCCGCGCGCGGCTCGGCCAGCCCCCGGGCCAGATCCTCCGCGTCGAGCGG
>CAMLOC010000126.1 GCA_946481465.1 uncultured Shinella sp.
CGACGAGCGCAGCTTCCTCTTCATCCCGAACTACTATGTCCAGAAGGTGCGCGAGTCGGCCTGACCACTTAGGCCGGCGGTAGGCCGGGGTCGATGCCGGTCATGGCAATGGAGACGTCCCATAGGCGCCGTGCGTGCTCCCGATTCTCGGCCTGTGGCCTTCGCGACGCCGGGCCGGAAGGCCCGCGCCTCTCGCCAAGTCCGATGGGTCCGTAGTAGCCGCCTGGAGTGACCATCGCCGTCGCGGCCTGGAGCACGTTCTTCGGCTTCCTCACTTTCTTGCCCTTCGCCGGCTGGGAGATCTGGCAATCTCCACCGCATATCACGCTCGAAGTCTTCGGCACCGCTCTCTACCTCGGCATTGCGGCGACTGTTGCCGGCCTCTTCCTCTGGCTTCACCTGCTCAGCGCCGTCCCGGCGCGCACCGCCGCCTACGTGCAGTATCTGCAGCCGATCATAGGCATTGGCGCTTCAGCGCTGATATTCGGCGACAGGCTCGGACTGCTCTTTCTTGTCGGCGTGATTCTCGTGCTTGCCGGACTGGCATTGTCCATGAATCCTGCGGCTAAACGTTAGGGGCGAAACTGCGAAGCCGCGCGCGAGGTCATGGAGGCAGGAAGCGATCAGCCGGCCAGGGCCAAGCCGCCCTGGCGACCGATGTCCCTTTCGATTTCCCGCACCAGGCTGTCGAGAGCCGGATTTCTCGACTTGCGGGCCCGTCGCACGACATAGGCCAGAGGCGGCGGCGAAGGCAGGCGGTCTGTCATGATCTGCATGCCCCCCTGGATATGGCGGTCACTGAGCAATGCCACGCCCATTGCGGCGTTGACGGCGGAGACGATCCCGGCGGCGCTCGAGCACTCGAATACCGTTTCGAGAACCGCATCGTCCTGCCCGATGTCGAGCGCCCACTGGCGGTAGAAGCATTCGTCATCGAACGACAGGAAGGGTATCGGCTCCTCCTGCCGGATCGTCAGCTCGGGATGCTTCACCCAGTGAAGCTTTTCCCGGTAGAGAACGACGTCTGTCGGGCGTACTTCATGGTTGAAGACCTGAACAATGGCGGCATCCAGCTCGCCGCGCTCCAGCATGGCGCGAAGAACCAAACTCATGCGGACCTTGGTCCGGACCGAGACGTTCGGGTGAAGCCGCCTGAAACGACCGAGAATGCGGGCAAGGTCGGTGCAGGCGGTGTCTTCGGTGAAGCCGAGGAGAAGTCGACCGGCGAGCGGCGTTTTGGACAGGCTTAGCAGCGCCTCGTCGTGCAACCCAAGGATGCGCCCGGCATAGTCCAGGAGGTCTTCGCCCGCAGCCGTGAACATCGGCGCGCCCGTCTTCCGCCCGAGCAGTTCGCAGTCGAGGCTGACTTCAAGGCGCCTGATCTTGTGGCTGACAGCAGATTGCGAAAGACCCAGCGCAGCCGCAGCCCTGGTGATACCCCCATGTCTGCGGATTGCGGAAAGCGCCCGCAGGGCATCAATTTCGAGACGGCGGTTGTTCAGCTCGCTCATTGTCCCATCCGTTTGGTTCTCGTGAAGCGAGCCTACCACAGGTCGCGGCAGATATGACACCGTTTAAGGGATTGTCATGAGGCAATCGATATTTGTCATGTGTATCGATCCCGCTTTCCCCGTACCAGGGATCACATTCGCACGGCAGAGGCCCCATGACCGATACCACCCTTTCCCCCGCCACCGTCAGCCGCCATCCTCTTTTATGGCCGTTGCTCGCCACCCTTCTCATCATCGGGTGGAGTTCCGGCTTCGTCGGTATCCGGTATGCCAACCAGGAGGCGAGCGTCATGCTTCTGCTTTTCTGGCGGACATTGCTTTCGGGGCTGATCCTTCTGCCCTTCGCCCTGGCTTTCGGTCCAAGGATATCCATGCGTGCGATCCGCGATCAGGCGCTGTTCGGCATCATGGCCGTGTTCCTGTATCTGGGAGGTTTCGCGCTGGCTATCGAGCAGAAAGTGCCGACGGGGCTGGTCGCTCTCATCGCCGATCTTCTGCCGCTGGCTATCGCCGCGCTCTCGCAACCCGTTCTCGGGGAACGGCTGACTTCCCGGCAATGGGCCGGGACCGTGATCGCCGTCACGGGTGTCTTGATCGTGTCCTTCGACAGTCTCAGCTTCGGTTCGGCTCCCGCATGGGCATATGGCCTGACGGTGGGCTCGATGCTGGTGTTCGCCGTCGCCTCCGTCCTGCACAAGAAACGCAAGACGGAGCATATGCCGGTCCACCAGAGCCTTTGCATTCATACCCTGACGGGTTCGGTTCTCTTCGGCCTTTGCGCGTTGACGCAGGGCAGCCTTGCCCCGCCGATGACCAGAGACTTCGCAATCGGGATTGCCTGGCTCGTCCTGATCGCAACATTCCTCGCCTATGCGGTCTACTATACCAGTCTGCGCCTGTTCCCGGTCGCCAAGGTGAGCGCCGCCATCTATCTCAGCCCGCCGGTGACGATGCTCTGGGCGTGGATGCTGTTCTCGGAACCCCTGACGGCTGCGATGTTCGCCGGGCTGGCAGTCACTCTGGTCGGCGTCTGGATGACGTCGCGGAATTGATCGCCGGGAAGATCAAGCCGCGGGCGCTTCCCCCGTCTTTCGATCTCTAGAATCTGACGTTGAAGTCGGCTTTCACGGACTGGCCGGACATGCCCGAGCCGAACTGTCCGCCATAGGACACGCCGAGCGTGGCGGTAGGCGTGAGCGCATAGTCGAGGCCCGCTTCGATCACCGCGGTGTCACGGGCGATCGGAACCCCGCCAATCGAGAAGGTGTCGCCGCCGCTGGCAAAACGCATCGTCGCATCCGGCGTGGCATCGCCATGGACGTGACGCCAACCGAGCATGCCCTTCGCCGTCACGCCGGCGCCGTCGAGGTCGAAGCGCGTCGACGCGCGCAGGCCGAGCGTCGTGAAGATCGCATCGCTGTCCGCCGCGCCGACACCCAAAGCCGACGCCCCGCCCTTTTCGGTGAAGCCGTCGGTGTGCAGGTCGACATAGGCAAGGTTTGCGAACGGCTCGAGCGCGACGTTGCCGGCCTGCAGCCGATGAGCAAGCTCGCCCGAGAGCTGCAGGGTACCGGCCGTGTAGTCACCCTTCAGGCTTTCATCGATGCCGGAAGCCCCGACGGAACGCTCCGTCGAGACGTCATGCAGCGTATAGGCGGCCCCCATGCGCAGCGCGAGCCCTCCCCAGACAGTGCCGCCGTAAAGACCGGCATGATAATTGTCGCTGGTGCCCGAGGACTGGCGCGCATTCGTCTCGAAACTCGTCCGACTGTATCCGGCTACCGCGCCGAAGCGCCAGCTGCCGAACACCGGCGCATCGGCGCCGTAGAGGAAGCCGCCGATGGAGCGATCGAGACGCGCGGCATTGCCGTCGCCGTCCCAGTGCTCCCAGGAGCCGAAGCTCTGGCTCCACATCGCCAGGCCATCCGTATTTGCGGCGGTCGGGGCCGGCTTGCCGTCCTCATAGGCCATGACTGCGCCGCCCGATGCCCCGACGCCCTCGAAGGCCGCGCGCAGGCGGTCGTTGGCGGCGCTGCGGACGAAGCGGCTGTCCTCGACCATCGCCGTGCGCACCGAGGCATGGATTTCGCCCGACAGCGCATCGAAGCTCGCCCTGGCGCTTTCGACATCGCCGGTCAGCGCAATGGCGCGCCAGACCGGATCGTCGCTGCCGAGGGTTTCGATGGCCGTGCCGGTGGCGATTTGGTTGCGGGTGATGCCGATCCCGGTGAAGGCGAGGCCGTTGCGCTGCAATTGCAGCGTCACGTCGTTGCCGTCACCGCCGGCATAGTCGAGGATGCTGTCGACGAAGAGCAGGTTCTTCGTCACGGGATCGAACGTGCCGGTCACGGCTCCGGCGCCCTGCTGGTCGATGATGGTGAACGGACCACCGAACATATCCCAGCCCGACACGTCGGCCGGCGAGAGGATCAGGTCCAGGCTGGCCCCGGTAATGTCCACCGATCCGGCGACCACCAGCTTGTCGGCCTCCGTCGCCGTGGCCTCGATGCGCAAGGTGCCATGATTGGCATAGTCGCCGGCGATCGTCTGCACGCCGATGGAGTTGCCCGGTGCATGCACCGCGTCCGCCGCGATCGTCAGCGTGGACCCCGCCGACCCTACCGTCCCGGTGCCGCCGAGCGTGCCGCCGGCCCCGATGGTGAGCGATCCGCCGAGCGCGCCGCCGGCCGTGGTGCCGACGACCAGTCGGCCGCCCTTGATCGTCGTTTCCCCCGTAAAGGCCGAGGAATCGCCCGTCAGCGTCACGGTGCCCGATCCCGAAAGGGCGAAGTCCCCCGGGCCGGAAAGCCTGCCGGCATAGGCGGCGTCCGCATATTGTTCGAAGGTCAGGCTCGCGCCGCGGCCGATCGACACGTCGCCGCCGAAGCGGCCGGCATCGGCCGTGAGCCCGCCCGCCTTCACCGTCCAGTCGAGCGTCGAGGCGCCCGTCAGCGTCAGGTTGCCCGCGCCGCGCTTGACCATCGCGCCCTCGGTGCCGCCAAGGCCGGCGATCATTCCGGCGAAGCGCGCGTCCGCCGCCTGGTCGAACACGACCGTGCCGGCATTGCCGATATCGCCGCGGATCGAGCCCGCATTGCCGATCAGCGTGCCCGCCACGACCTGCGTGCCGCCCGTATAGCTGTTCGCGCCGGTCAATACGAGGGTGCCGTGGTCGCTCTTGACCAGCGTGGACGCCCCCGTCAGCGCGGCGTCGATGGTGGCGCGCATGCCGGCACCGGCCGTCGTGCCGTCGCCGACCCGGATTGTCGTGGCACCGTCCGCCCCGGCAAGCGCCAGGGCGTCACCCGACACCGTCCAGCCCTTGCCGATGAATTGCAGGCCGCTTGCCGAGACCGCACCGGCGGCGGTATCGACCGTGACGGTCGCGGGATTGTTCTGGAAGACGGCGAATGCGCCACCCCAGGCGCTTGCCTGCGTGCCGTCGCTGTTCGTCCAGTTCGTCTGCGGGCCGGCGGTCCAGGTGCCGGCGCCGCCATGGATCGTTCCGTCGGCCGTCTTGCTCGCCCCGTTCCAGAACTGGATCGACAGCTCCGGATCGCCCTCACCGTCATCACCACCGCCGCCGCCACCGTCGCTATCGACGACGAGATTGACATTGCCGGTCGCCGTCTGGATCTGCCCCGTCGCGCCGCCGGCAATAGCGGAGACCGTCATCGTGTTGCCGGTCAATACGCCGCCATAGTCGAACAGGCGATAGACACCGCTGCCGAAGCCGCCCGCATCCGTGACGCTCAGCGTGCCGGCGAGCTTCAGGTCACCGCCGACATCGAACAGCGCCGTGCTGGAAACCGCGCCCAGCGTGACATTCGTGGCGCTCGTCGCGTTCATGACCACATCGCCGTCGATGCGCAGCGTCTGGCCGGCCACGCCGGAAAGCACGCCACCGCCCGTCAGGTCCACACCGCCGGCGATGCGGCCCGCGCCCGTCACCACACCCGTCGTCCGGGCGGCGACATCGCCGCCCAGGGTGCCGTCGACCCGCAGCGTCCCGCCATTGACCGTCGTATCTCCGGCGAAAGCCGACGAATCTCCGTCGAGCGTCAGGCGCCCCGCGCCGGTCTTGACGAAATCTCCCGTCCCGCCGAGGCTGCCCGTGAAGCTGGTATTCGTCGCCTGGTCGAGCGTGAGGTCCACTGCACCCAGCGCGACCGTGCCGCCCGTGCCGGACAGCGAAGACATGGTGAGGTCGTAGCCGTTCAGGTCCAGCGTGCCGCCGTTGACGACATAGTCGGTGTTGGCGACGAAGGCGCTCGCCGAGCCTGCCCGCAACGTGCCGGCCTCGACCGTCGTACCGCCCGTATAGCTGTTCGTCCCGCTCAAGGTCAGGGAGCCCGCCGAGAGGGCGAGACCCAGCTTCCCGCTGCCGGAACCGTCCCGTATGAAGCCGGAGAAGGTCGACGCGCCGGCCGTGCTGTCGACGGAGAGGACGCCGTCGCTCGCCCCGTCATTGGTGATGATGCCGGCGCTGAAATTGTAGCTCTCCAGCTTGCCGACCGTGGTGCTGTAGCCGTTCAGCCTGAGCGTGCCGCCCGTTCCGTTGGTCGTACCGCCGGGGGCGACATTATTGAACAAGATTCCGGCGGCGGTCGTCAGCCCGTCTGCTGCATGGACGACGAGGTTGGAATTATCTCCGAGGTAGATCTGTGTGTTGATGGAACCCATCGCCTTTGCGTTGAGTGTGGAATCCTCCCACGCCTGCAACGTGCCGCCGCTGACGGCATTGGCGGCCGTCGCATTGAGCGTAGCGGTTTCGTAGAACTTCTGACTCCCACCGCTGACCGAACCCGACGCATTGGCGTTGAGCGTGCTGGAGTTGCGAAACCCGCGCTGACCGCTGGAGACAGCATTCGTCACTTCCGCGTTGAGCGTGCTGTTCCCAGTGAAATTCTGGCTTGCCGGCGGAAGTTGAAACTGATTGTAGAAATTCCCCGTGACGGCGTTCGCCACCAGGGCATTGACCACGCTGTCGCCGGAAAAGGTGTGGATGGCACCGAGGTTGATGGCATCGGCAACCGCGGCATCGATAACACCCGTGCCATTTACTGTTTTCGCACCACCGAGCAGGCCTTCGAGCCGGAGCGTGCCGGCCGATACGGTCGTCTCTCCCGCAAAACCCGACGAATCCCCGGACAGCGTCAGCTTGCCGGTGCCTTTCTTGACGAAGGCGCCCGTGCCCGAGAGCACGCCCGCGAAGCCGGTGTCCGCGGCCTGGTCGACCGTCAGGCCGGCACTGCCCAGCGCCACTTCCCCACCCGTGCCGGACAGCGAGGACATGATGAGGTTGAAGCCGCCAAGGTCCAGCACGCCGTCGTTGACGACATAGTCCGTATAGTCGACGAGCGCCCCGGCGGCACCGGCGGCCAACCGGCCGCCGTCGATGGTCGTGCCGCCTGTATAGGTGTTCGCGCCCGATAGCTTCAGGAAGCCGTCAACCAGCGCTAGACCAGTGGTTCCGCCGCCCGAACCGTCCTCGATGATGCCGGAAAAGCTGGAATCGGCGGCCGACGTATCCACCGTCAGGACGCTGTCGCTCGCCCCGCCATTGATGATGAAGCCGAACCCATTGATACTGTGGATACGGCCGATCGTGGTGCTATAGCCGTTCAGCCTGAGCCCACCACCGCCGTGCCCATCCGACGGCAGGTATCCATTGCCGTTGAACTCGATATCCGTTGTAGCCGCCAGCGCATTCTCCGCTCCCACATTCAAGATGCCGGAATAATAAAGGACTTGCTGGCCGCCGACGATGGCATGAAAGGCGTTGGCATTTAAACTGCCCTGCCAGATATGCTGGGTGCCACCGGTAATCGCATCCGTGTGCGCAGCATTAACCGCGCCGCTGCTAGTTGATGAGATCGTCCCACCGCTGATGGCGCCTGCAACCGAGGCCTCGAGCCCGGCAGTGCCACCCAGATCGACAAACATACCACCCGTCACGGCGTCCGGCGTATCGGCCTCGATCGTCCCCTGCATACACCTCCCGACGTCCCAGAACGTGCACGCCGCCAATGCCTCCGACGACATCGGTGCTGCCGTGCCGACCATGATCGCCGTCGTGGACAGCAGCACACGCATGAGATGCCTGCCCTGTCCCATCCGTATCGCCGCCTCGTGCTCGACCGTCATTGTACCCCGCAACCGCTTGCCGCGGCGGAGCGAAGCGAGGCGCTTCGGCACAACCATTCCGGCAGAAATTCTATGCATCCCTTAGGCGAAAAGAACGGACACCTGTCAACCAGCCTAATCAGTAGGGGTGCCGGTGGCGCGCTATGCGGTGCGCAGCCGCGCCCGGCTGCCGGCAATGTCCCTTTCCGACACCTCGGTGAATAGAAGCCGCAACACCCGGTGCTCCGTCGTCGCCAGCAATAGTCCATGGCTCAGCATCGGATAGCGGTGGAACCACTTGATGTGACCTGGTGTGGTGGACGGCCTCCGCTCCCGGCATCGCAATGAGCCAAAGTGTGACTGCCGAAAGTCACATGAGGGAGGGCGCGTAGTTCATATCGGACCTAGAGCATTTCCGGTGAACTCCGGTTCACCGGAAATGCTCTAGATTCTTGTTTT
>CAMLOC010000127.1 GCA_946481465.1 uncultured Shinella sp.
TTGCCCATGCGGCTGTGGGTCACCATCAGCTCCAGCCCGACGAAGACGAGCAGGCAGACGACAAGGATGATGATGCGCTGCTCGGCAAGCGAGAAGCCGAGGATGGAGACGGGCTCGATATAGCCGCCGGAGAAGAACTTGTAGCCGCCGCCGAAGACGAGAATGACGGTGTTCTGCAGCACGAGCGCGATGCCGAGCGTGGCGAGCACCCCGGATTCCGCCGGGGCGCCGACCATGCGGCGCATCACGAGCTGCCCCACCACATAGGCGACGACGATGGTGGACAGCACCCCCACCACGATCGAAGCCTCGTAGGACAGGCCGAGATAGTCGATGGCGAACCAGGCCCCGAAGGTGCCGAGCATGTAATATTCGCCATGGGCGAAGTTGATCGCCCGGAGCACGCCGAAGATCATCGTCATGCCGACCGCGACGATCGCATAGACCGACCCCGTGACGATGCCGTTGACGATCTGCTCGATGAATGCCGAGATCATGGCCTGTCCTCCCGACCGGCTCAGTTTGCGGGATACTGGATTTCCGCCGTATAGGCACCCTTGATGCTCGGCTTGCCGTTTTCGATCTGCAAGAGGATCATCGGCAGGCGTGCCTGGTTGTGGTCGTCGAAGGTGACCTCGCCGACGGGGCTCTTGTACTTGATCTTCGACAGCGCCGCGCGCACCGCCTCGCGGTCGATGCTGCCGGCCTCGCGCACCGCGGCGGCGAGCAGGTTTACCGTGTCCCAGTGCACATAGGCGTGGTTGTTCGGCGCTTCGTTGTAGGTCGTCGTGAACTTTTCCACGAAGGCCTTGCTTTCCGGCGAATCCCAGGCGGGCAGCCAGGCGGCGGCCACGACCGCACCTTCGAGCGCCGTCGGCGCGGAGGCGATGGTCTTTTCCGTGTTGAACTCGCCGTTGCCGATCAGCGTCACCTTGCCGGCAAGGCCGAGCTCGACCATCTGGCGCGCGACGATCGGCGTCGTGTCGGCAAGGCCGTACATGATGATCGCCTCGGCCCCGCCGTCGCGGATCTTGGCCAGCACGCTGCGGAAATCGACCTCGCCTTCCTTGTAATAGTCCTCCGAGAGGATCTCGCCCTTGAAGTCGGGGAGGTATTTCTTGGTGAACTCGATCGCCGAGCGGCCGTAGTCGCTATCGACCGAGAGGACGGCGAACTTGGTGAAGCCGCGCTGCTCGGCGGCGTATTTCGCCACGATGAGGGCGCGGTTCTCGTCGGTCGGATAGTTGCGGTAGGTCCACTTGAAGCCGCCGACGCCGGCGCCGTAGGTGATCTTCGGGTTGGAGGAGGCGGCGTTCAGGAGCAGCACGCCGGCATCTTCGGCGACCGGCTGCATGGCGAGCGTCACGGAGCTGGAGACGTCGCCGATGACGAAGTCCACCGCGTCCTGGTCGATCAGGCGGCGGGTGGCCGAGACGCCTTCGACGGGCGTGCCCTGGCTGTCGGCGTTGTAGAGCTCGATCTTGTGGCCGTCGACGCCGCCGGCCTCGTTGATCGCGCTCACCGCCAGCTCCGCGCCGTGCATGGAGAAGGCGCCGTAGCGCGCGTTCGGGCCGCTCATCGGCGCCACGATGCCGAGCTTGATCGGCGCCTCGTCGGCCTTCGCCTCGCCGGCAAGGCCCGGCGCAAGGCCCGTCGCAAGGGCGGTAAGCGACAGGATCGCGGTCGAGAGGCAAAGCGTCCTGCGGGTAAGCGTCTGTGTCATGTTCCCACTCCTGGTTCGGAAATCGTCGCCCGGCCCATACCGCGCGATCAAAGGCCGTCTCCCGGCTCTTCTTGGCCGGCCCGTCGCCGACTTCGCCCACAGTAGGGTCATGCACGGCGCGTTGGCCAACACAACTCCATTCTGCCGCCATAGCGTTTCGCGATAGCAAAATACGATGGTGCGGCCGTCGCGGCGCGCTATGCAAATAGAGCATGCCTAAGCTGCAAGCATATGCATGTTCGAAAGGCGGCAGATCGCCTATATATTGTTCAACAAAAGGAGTTGATCATGAACGTCTTCGCAAAGCTCAAGAAATATGCCGCCGACCGCCGCGCCGTCCGTGAACTCGGTGCCCTCGACGACCGCACACTTCAGGACCTCGGCATCTCGCGCTCCCATATCCGTTCGGCCGTCGCCGGCGCCGGTCGCTGAGACCGACGGAGCCAAAGCGGCCCCCTGCCCAAGAAAAAAGCGCAGAAGCGATCGCTCCTGCGCTATTTTTCTGTCCGGCCGCCCCTCGCCGCCCTGGATGGGGCTTATCGAGCCCTACGGTCGAACTCTCGACACCGAGAGACCTGTCGCCCGATCGAATAGATGCAGGTTTTCCTCGCGAACCGAGAAGGCCATCGTCGCGCCCCGCTGCGGCCGGTCCGTCGCCGGCACGAGCGCGCCGATCTCCTTGTCGCCGACGCGGAAGGAAACCAGGGCGTTGTCGCCATGGAACTCGATGAGATCGGCAACGCCGCGCAGCCAATTCTCCCGTTCCTCCGGGTTCCCGCCGGAAAATAGCGACGAGGGCCGCACGCCAAGCGTAAGGGCTTGCCCCTCCTGGATATCGAACCGCTCGCGGCTGACCCTGAAGCGCTGACCATGCCCTTCAAGCAGGAAGGCCCGGCCGTCGGCATGTGCCGTGACATCGAGGAAATTCATGTTGGGCGTGCCGATAAAGCCGGCCACGAAGACCGTGCGGGGTCGCTCGTAGATTTCCGCCGGCGTGCCGACCTGCTCGATCGCGCCGCCCTTCATCAGCACGATGCGATCGGCCAGCGTCATGGCCTCGAGCTGGTCGTGCGTGACATAGATGGTGGTGGTCTTGAGGCTCTGGTGCAGGCGGGCGATCTCGACGCGCATATGGTTGCGCAGCTTGGCATCGAGGTTGGAGAGCGGCTCATCGAACAGGAAGACGCGCGGCGTCTTGATCATCGCGCGGGCGATCGCCACGCGCTGCTGCTGGCCGCCGGAAAGTTCCGTCGGCCTGCGGGCAAGATAGGGCTCCAGCCCGAGCGTGCCGGCGACGACCTTGATGCGGCTGTCGATCTCCGCCTTGTCGACCTTCATGCGTTTCAGGCCGAAGGCGATGTTGTCGTAGATCGTCATGTGCGGATAGAGCGCATAGTTCTGGAAGACCATCGCCACGCCGCGGTCGCGCGGTTCCAGGTCGTTGACGGTGCGCCCGGCAATCGAGACCTTTCCGCCGGAAATGTCCTCCAGCCCCGCGATCATGCGCAGGAGCGTCGAT
Source organism: uncultured Shinella sp. (assembly GCA_946481465.1). The sequence goes on from CAMLOC010000127.1 coordinate 3,243, forward strand.
TTCCCGCAGCCGGAAGGGCCGAGGAAGACCACGAATTCATGGTCTTCGATCTCAAGGTTGAAGTCCTTGATGACGGTGACGGCGCCATAGGCCTTGTCGACATGGGAGCAGACGATGTTGGCCATGCTCAGTTCTCCTCCTGCATGCGGATCTGCAGCTTCACGTCGGTCGGGCGCGCCTCCACCGCGCGGTCGAAGGCGGCGATACTGTCCTTGAAGGCATAGGTGCCGGTGATCAGCGGCTTCAGGTCGACCTTGCCGGAGGCGATGAGTGCGAGCGCGCGGTCGAAGACATTGGCGTAGCGGAACACCGTCTCGATGCGCACCTCCTTGGAGATCGCCCCGGGAACATCGAAACGCACGGCATCGACGGGCAGGCCGACGAGCACGACTGCCCCGCCCGGCCGCACGAGATCGAACAGGCCGTCAAACGCCTTCGCGCTGCCGCTTGCCTCGAACACCACGTCGACGCCCCAGCCGCCGGTGGCCGTCGCGACGGCGGCGTCGAAGGTGGTTTGCCTGAGGTTGACCGCCTCGATGCCCGGATAGGCGGCGGCGATCGCCAGCTTCTCGGCGGAAAAGTCCGAGATGAGCACCCGGCTGCAGCCGCCGGCAAGCGCCGCCAGCGCCACCATGATGCCGATCGGCCCGGCACCGACGACAGCGGCCACATCGCCCGGCACGATGCGGGCGCGGGTGGCGGCCTGCATGCCGATGGCGAAGGGCTCGACCATCGCGCCCTCGGCGAAGGAGACGGCATCGGGCAGGCGGTAGGTGAAGGCGGCGGGATGCACGGCATAGGGCGCAAGGATGCCGTGCACCGGCGGCGTCGCCCAGAAGCGCACGGCGGGATCGACATTGTAGAGGCCGAGTTTCGAGGCCCGCGAGGAAAGGTCCGGAACACCGGGCTCCATGCACACGCGGTCGCCGACCGACAGCGAGCGGACATTCTGGCCGATCTCGACGACCGTGCCGGCCGCCTCATGGCCGAGCACCATGGGCGCGCGCAGCACATAGGGGCCGATGGCGCCGTGGGTGTAGTAGTGCACGTCGCTGCCGCAGACGCCGACCGTGTGGATGGCGATCCTGACATCATCGGGACCGACGGGGAGCGGAAGGTCGATGTCGCGAAGGGCAAGCACGCCCTTTTCTTCGAGAACCAAGGCTTGCATGGAGATATGTCCTGTCATCAATTGCTCTTGCGCCGGAACGCATTGTTGAGGAGGCCGCTCAGGATGCCGATGAGCAGGAGCGGCGGAATGGAGAGCAGCACGACCGAGGCATTGAGGATGCCCCAGGGCACATCGCGGCCGAGCTGGGTGAGTTCCGAGGCGACGATGGGCAGCGTCTTGGCATCCGAGGTCGTCAGCATCAGCGCGATCAGGAACTCGTTCCAGACCAGCACGAAGGCGAAGGCGACGGCCCCGATGAGCGAGCGTGAGGCGACCGGCAGGGCGATGAGCAGGAAGACCGCATAGGGGCCGTAGCCATCGACGCGCGCGGCTTCCTCGACCTCCTTGGGCACCCGCGCGAAAGCCGGCACGCCGAGCCAGATGACGGTCGCGAGCGTCAGGAGCGTATAGGTGGCGATCAGCGCCGTCAGCGTGTCGTAGAAGCCGAGATCGAGCCAGATCACCATGAGCGGGATCGCCACGGCGACCGGCGGCAAGAAGCGCAGCGACAGCACGAAGAACTGGATGTCGGCCGACCACCGGTTCGGATAGCGGGCAATCGCATAGGCGGCCGGCAGGCCGAGCAGTGCGCCGATCAGCACCGAACCGCCGGCGGCGAGCAGCGAGTTGACAAGGCCCGCCGCGACGCTTTCCCGGCCGAGCACATAGGCGAAGTTGTCGAGCGTCGGCGTGAAGATGAAGAGCGGCGTCGGCGTGACGATGTCGACGCGGTTTTTGAAGGCGTTGATCGCCGTCCAGACCATCGGGAAGACGGCGGAGAAGGCCATGAGATAGAGCACGGATTTGCCGAGGATGCGGGAGACGGTCATGGCTTCACCCTCTTCCAGATCACCGTGAAGATGACGGTCGTCGCCAGCATCATCAGCACCGCCATGCCGGAGGCGTAGGAGATGCGGCCGGATTCGATGAAGCCCTGCGAGAAGGCGTACATGTCGAGCGTTTCCGTCGCGATGCCGGGGCCGCCGCGGGTCATGACATAGATGAGATCGAAGGCGCGCAGCGACTCGATCATCTTGATGAAGGTGAGCGAGATGAGCGGCGCCTTCAGCATGGGAAGCGCGACATAGGCGTAGATTTCCCAGGGGCGCGCATGATCGAGACGCGCGGCCTCGAAGGGCTGCGGCGGCAGGGTTTCCAGGAGCTTCAGCACGATGACGGCGAAGAACAGGCCCCATTGCCAGACATCGACGAGCGCCACCGTCATCAGCGCCGTCGCCGGGTTCGAGAGCAGGTCGAGCGGCTGGCCGGTGATCGCCTTGTAGGGATAGGTGACGATGCCGTAGAGCGGGTGGAAGGCGAATTTCCAGACGAAGGCCGCCGAGACGCGCGGCAGGATGACCGGCACCAGGAAGATCAGCGTCAGCACCGCCCGCTGGCGCGCCGAGGCGAATTCGAAGAGCAGGATGCCGAGCACGACGGCAACGAGAAGCGTCAGCGTGACGGTGACGAGTTCCCAGGTGAGCGACACGCCGACCGCATTGATGAAACGGCGATCCGAGAAGAGATCGATATAGTTGGCAAGGCCGACGAAGCTGCCGTCGGGACGGCTGAGCTCGCGGTTGCGGAAGGAAATGTAGACGGCATAGGCCGTCGGCACGAAGGCGAGGACCGCGAGGATGAGAAGCGGTGGCGCCAGGAAGACGGCAGGCAGGCGGGTTCTTGGTGTCATGGATCTTTCCTCGGGATCGCGCGGCCGCCGCCTCGGGAGTGCGGTGGCGGCCACGCGGCTCAAAGGCTTACTGGCTGCGGGCGACAAGGTCCTTGGCGAAGCCCTCGAGTTCGGCAAGGCCATCCTTGATGTCCGTGCGCGAGCCGGCGATCAGCTCTTCCAGGATGATGCCCCAGCGGTCGCCGAGATCGGGCCAGAGCGGGCTCTGCCAGAAATTGACGGCAGTAACCTTGCCGGTGTCGGCCAGCGCCTGGCCGAGATCGGGGCCGTAGAGCTTGGCGAAGGTCTCGCTGGTCATGATGCTGGTGCGGTTCAGCTCGCTGAACTGGTTGGCTTCCAGGCGCCGCTGCTCGTTTTCCTTGGAGGTCGCCCAGGCGATGAACAGGCCGGCGCAGGCCTTCGACGCGTCGTCCGCATTGGCCTTGGCGCCGATGGCGAGGCCATGGCCGTAACCGCCGCCGGTGAGCGGCGTCGGCGGCGGCAGGTAGCCGACCTTGCCGGCGACCTGAGAGGACTTCGGATCGATCGCCATGCCGACGAGCGGCGTCGATTCCACCAGCATCGCCACCTGGCCGGAGGTGAAGGCCCCGACCGATTCGTCCCATCCGCCGGTCTGCGTGCCGGGTGCGGAATATTTGAACAGGTCGAGATAGGTTTCCGTCGCCTTGACGGCCGCCTCGCTGTTGAATTTCGGCGTGTTGCCGTCGAACCATTCGCCGCCGAAGCCCTTGAAATAGGGCATCCAGCGCCAGACATTCGCGCCCGAGCCGCGCTGGCCGCGCAGCGCGATGCCGTAGATGCCCTTGTCCGGCTGGTGCAGTTTCCGGACGGCTTCCTTCATCTCGTCGAGCGTCGTCGGCGGCTTGATGCCGGCGGCCTCCAGCAGGTCCTTGCGGTAGACGAGCAGGTCGCCGCCGCCCGTCAGCGGCGCGAACCAGACCTTGCCGTCATAGGTCGCGACCTTCTGGCGGCCGGGGTCGAAATCGGCATAGTCGTATTCCTTGGGATAATAGTCCTCGAGCGGCGCGACCCAGCCGGCGGATGCGAACAGCGCGACGTTCGCCTCGTCGATATAGTACACGTTGTACTTGCCGATGGTGGAGGCGTCCGCCTTGGTCTTGGCGCGGCGGTCGTTCTCGTTGAGATAGTCGATCTCGAAGGATGCGCCGCCGGAGAGTTTCGCAAACTCGTCCTTGTAGTTTTCCAGAAGCGTCAGGCCGTCGCGCGGCTGGGCGAGCACGCGGATCGTGCCGGAGCACTCGGCGGCCAGCGCAATCGACGAAACAGACCCGGCAAGAAGGCATGCAGAGGCGATGCTCGAAACGAGCGTCTTCACGGATGTCATGGATGAACCTCCCTCAAGGTATCGTTGGTCGGCGCGGCACGACCTCCTCGTGGCCTGCGCCAATCTTTCAGCGAACATCTTCGCTGACACTGATATTAGCGGAGGAAATTTGGGGAACTAGCGCGCCAGATGCGAGGAATCTGTACTTTAATGCGATATATCATGCTGCACTGCGAAAAATCGGCCTTATCTGCGCAAGGTTTCATCGGGCGATAGAAGATCATCCCGCATCGGGCGCCGCTGCGGCGTCAGGCGGCGATAGGCCGAGGGCGTCATGCGGTGCTGGCGCAGGAATGTCCGGTTGAAATTGGAGATGTTCAGGTAGCCGACCTCGAAGCAGATGTCGGTGATCGGCATGTCGCTTTCCGCCAGCAGCTTGCAGGCCTGCCAGATGCGCAGCTTGTTGACGTGATCGGTGAAGGTGTTGCCGGTGTTCTTCTTGAAGAAGCGTGAGAAGGCGCTTTCGCTCATGCCGGCGAGATCGGCAACGTCGGACAGGCGGATGTCGGTCGAAAAGTTGCGATAGATGAAGACGAGGGCGCGCTGGAGGGCATCGAGCGTCTCGGCATCGAGCTTTGGCG
>CAMLOC010000128.1 GCA_946481465.1 uncultured Shinella sp.
CGAGGAGGAGGTCGTGCCGTCCATGTAGTCGCGCATGAAATCGAAGACCGACCAGGTGGCGAAGCATTTCAGCGCCAGCAGCGCCTTGGCGCCGGAGATTTCGCGCAGCAGGGCGATCTTCTCCATGTTGGCGAGCAGCTTGGACTTGTCGATCAGATAATAGGGTGTCGTCAGGGACATGCTGGACCTGTCTTCTCGGGGTGTGCCGGCCGCCGGCAAAAGCCGGCAACGCGATAGGAACGCGAGACGAGGAAGGCACGGGCCTCCCGTTCTCGCGTGGATCTCAGAAAGGAAAACCGGAAATTACGGTATCGTCGTGCGGACACGGCGATGTGACAGCGCTTTTTCGCTTTTGCCGCGCGCGCGGTGTCTCATCGGGAAAAGAGCAGGCAGGCGCGGTGTCCTGACCGGCCGCAAGGGACCGGTGGGCATAACGGCGTCAGAGCCAGAGCGTGCCGCCGGGGCACACATCGAAAAGCGTTCTTCCGTTCGGGGGGCGTCGACCGAGCCCATCCCCGATTGGAAGAGGGCGTCGCAAGACATGGCGTCCTCCCCAACCAGCAGATGAAACCTGCAATAAGTGGGCGCTCTCTAGCACAGCGTGGCCATGGATTTCAATGCACCTCTTTTTGCGGAATTTTGCGTTTTTCGCTCTTGCACCTCTAGTCGCTAGAGGTCGTAGAACCTCTTCACCAGACGAAAGAGGAATGGACGATGTCCGAAGTGAAAGAGAGCCGGTTCCGGGTGGGCGGCATGGATTGCGCCTCCTGCGCCAGCAAGATCGACACCGCCGTGCGCCGTATGCCGGGGGTTTTCGAGGTTTCCGTTTCCGTCACCGCCGGCACCATGCGCGTGCAGCACGATGCGACGAGCGACCCGGAGGCGATCGCCCGCAAGGTCACCGGCCTCGGCTACGCGGTGACACCGGCGATTGCCATTGCGGAAAAGCCGGCGGCGAAGCATGAGCATGGCGCCGGTTGCTGCGGCGGCCACGGCCACGATCATTCGCACGCCCATGACCACGACCACACGCCAAAGGCGGCGGCCGTCGAGGGGCTGCACGGCCACGACCATGGGCCCTCCGAGGGGCCTTGGTGGAAGGGCAGGAAGGGGCGGCTGACCATCCTTGCCGGCGCGGCGCTGGTCGTCGCCTACGGCATCGGCCATCTCTTCCCGGCCATCGAGACCTATGCCTTCGTCGTCGCCATGGTTGTCGGTCTCGTGCCGATCGCCCGGCGCGCCGTCATGGCGGCGCTGGCCGGCACGCCGTTTTCCATCGAGATGCTGATGACCATCGCCGCCGTCGGCGCGGTGATCATCAATGCGAGCGAGGAGGCGGCCGCCGTGGTCTTCCTCTTCCTCGTCGGCGAACTCTTGGAGGGCGTCGCCGCCGGCAAGGCGCGCGACAGCATCCGCTCGCTCTCCGCCCTCGTGCCGAAGACGGCACTTGTCGAAGAGGGCGGCCGGACGACGGAAGTGCCGGCCGAGGCGCTTGCCGTCGGCGCGGTCATTCTCGTGCGTCCCGGCGACCGCATTTCCGCCGACGGCACGATCGTCGACGGTGAGAGCGCCATCGACGAGGCGCCCGTGACCGGGGAAAGCACGCCCGTGCGCAAGGAGGTCGGCGACACCGTCTTTGCCGGCACGGTGAACGGCGAGGCGGCGTTGCGCGTGCGCGTCACCGCGGCGGCGGCGGACAACACCATCGCCCGCGTCGTCAAGCTGGTCGAGGAGGCCCAGGAATCCAAGGCCCCGACCGAGCGCTTCATCGACCGCTTCTCCAAATATTACACGCCCGGCGTCGTCGTGGTCGCCGCGCTCGTCGCGATCATCCCGCCGCTCTTCTTCGGCGGCGTGTGGAGCGAGTGGGTCTACAAGGGCCTTGCCGTCCTGCTGATCGGCTGCCCCTGCGCGCTGGTCATCTCGACGCCGGCGGCGATTGCCGCCGCGCTTTCCGCCGGCGCCCGCCGCGGCCTTCTCATGAAGGGCGGCGCGGTGCTGGAAGGCCTCGGCAAGCTCACCGCTATCGCCTTCGACAAGACCGGCACGCTGACCGAAGGCAAGCCCGTCGTCACAGATATCGTCGCCTTCTCCGCCCTGGCCGGCGAGGTGCTGCGCCTTGCCGCCGCGCTGGAGGCCGGCTCCAGCCATCCGCTGGCGCTCGCCATTCTCGGCAAGGCGGCCGAGGACGGGGTGGTGCCGCCGGTCGCGAGCGGTTCGCGGGCGCTCGGCGGCAAGGGCGTTGCCGCCACCGTCGAGGGCCGGGAGGTCTTCCTCGGCTCGCCGAAGGCCGTTGCCGAGACGGTGACGCTTTCCGAGGAGGTGAAGGCCGCCACCGCCGCGCTCAACGACGAGGGCAAGACCGTCTCCATGCTGGTGGTCGACGGCGTGCTCGCCGGTGCCGTCGCCATGCGCGACGAGCCGCGCCCCGATGCCGCCGCCGGCCTCAAGGCGCTGAAGGATGCCGGTATCAAGACGGTCATGCTGACCGGCGACAATGCCCGCACGGCGAAGGCCGTCGGCGCGAAGCTGGGCATCGAGGTGCGCGCCGAGCTGATGCCCGAGGACAAGCAGCGCATCGTCGGCGAATTGCAGCGCGAGGGCCATGTCGTCGGCAAGGTCGGCGACGGCATCAACGACGCCCCGGCGCTCGCCGCCGCCAATGTCGGCATTGCCATGGGTGGCGGCACCGACGTGGCGCTGGAGACGGCGGATGCCGCCATCCTGCACGGCCGCGTCGGCGACATCGCGCTGATGACGACTCTTTCCAGGCGCACCATGCGCAACATCTTCGAGAACATCGCCCTCTCGCTCGGCCTCAAGGGCGTGTTCCTGGTGACGACCGTCATGGGCGTCACCGGCCTCTGGCCGGCGATCCTCGCCGACACCGGGGCCACCGTGCTCGTCACGCTGAATGCGCTGCGCCTCCTGCGGCCGATCAGGGGATGAGGCGCCGGACGTTTTTTGGCCTTGCCGCAGGTCTTGCCGCGATCGTCGCCGTGACGGTCGCGGCAAGGGCGCCATCCGGCGGGGCGGCGAGACGGCGTGTCTTCGAACTCGAGACCGTCGACGGCAAACCGTTCCGCTCCGCCGACCTCGTCGGAAAGCCCTATCTCGTCTTCTTCGGGTTCACCCATTGCCCCGACGTCTGCCCGACTGCGCTCTTCGAACTGTCGGGTCTGCTCAAGGACATCGGCCCGGCGGCCGACCGCATCACGCCGCTCTTCATCTCGATCGATCCCGAGCGGGACACGGCGGACCTTTTGAAGCTCTACATGACGTCCTTCGATCCGCGCATCATCGCGCTTCGCGGCGATGCGGCCCGGACGAAGAGGGCGGCGGATGCCTTTTCGGCCTTTTACAGGAAGGTGCCGACCGCCTCGGACAGCTACACGATGGAGCACACTGCCGGCCTTTTCCTCATCCGCGCGGACGGTCGGCTGCAGGGTATGCTGGACATGCACGAGCCGCGCGAGACCCAGCTTCAGAAGCTGAAACTGCTCGCGGCGTCCTGAAGACCTCAGTCGTGATCGTCGTGGCAGAGGTCGTGGTTGGCGAGCGCCCGGATGACGTAGCAGTCGCGGATCTGGTCGGAATGGCAATGGCTGGTGATGCGCTCCAGCTCGGCCTCCAGCTTGCGCAGCCGGGCGATCTTGCGCCGCACGGTGTCAAGTTGCTCGGCGGCGATGCGATCGGCATCGTGGCAGGGGCGTTCGGGATGCTGGCTGAGGTCGATCAGCGCGCGGATGGCATCGAGGGTCAGGCCGAGGTCGCGCGCATGGCGGATGAAGGCGAGGCGATCGCGCTCCTCGCTGGAATAGCGCCGCTGGTTGCCCTCCGAGCGCTCGGCAGGGGAGATGAGGCCCATCTGCTCGTAGTAGCGGATGGTCGGAACCTTGACGCCCGTGGCCCTGGAAAGATCGCCGATCGTCAGCATCGCCTCTGCCTCATCGAGAATAGTCATGCCACAGATGTGCCGGACGCGCCGGCAAATCAAGTCTTCCTTGTCATCCGCTCCGGAAAGCGCCTGTTGACGATTTGTTGTTCGCCCCGTGAACGGTGCACCGCGAAAATCGCCGGACCGGGCCTTGATGCTCGAGCGGCTTGAGGTTCTATGCTTCCCCGCGATGGCCGGCGCTTCGGATTCGGCGCGCCCGGCGGGGCATGATGCCGCTTGCGCCACAAGATTAACGAAGTTCTAAGCAATCGCTTGGAATCTGTACCCCGAGATGCGCGGCCCTGACGGCGCGCCCGGACCTCTAGCAACCGAAAACGATCCATGTTTGCGCTTCGCCACCGTCTTTTCCGTGAAACCGCCCGCCTGCGCCTGCCGCTTCTCGCGCGGCTCGCCGCCGCCACCGTCGCCGGCGGCCTGCTTGCCGGCTGCATGGCCATGGACGTCGCCTCGCTGGCCGAGGCGCCGCAGCTTTCCAGCAAGGTGAAGGCGGAGATGGCGAAGAAGAAGATGCGGCCGGAAAGCCCCGTGCTGGTGCGCATCTTCAAGCAGGAGAGCGAACTGGAGGTCTGGAAGGTCGATGCGAGCGGCCAGTATGCGCTGTTCAAGACCTATCCGATGTGCCGCTGGTCCGGCAAGCTCGGCCCCAAGACGAAGAGCGGCGACCGCCAGGCGCCGGAAGGCTTCTACCATGTCTCGGCCGGCATGCTGAACCCGAATTCGCAATATTACGTCTCGTTCAATCTCGGCTATCCGAACCGGCTGGAATCGGCGCTCGGCTATACCGGCGAGGCGCTGATGGTGCATGGCGCCTGCTCCTCCTCGGGCTGCTACGCCATGACGGACCAGGGCGTCGGCGAGATCTACGCCATCGTGCAGCGGGCGCTGGAGGGCGGGCAGCAGCGCTTCCAGGTGCAGGCCTATCCCTTCCGCATGACGACGCAGAACATGGCCAAGCATCGCGGCGATCCGAACATGCCCTTCTGGCGCACGCTGAAGGAGGGCTATGACGCCTTCGCCTTCACGCGCAAGCAGCCGAAGGTCTCCGTCTGCGCCGGCCGCTACGTCTTCAACAAGGAATTCGCTGACGGCGAGCCGAGCGATCCGCTGGCGCAATGCCCCGCGACGCTGGGCGAGCCGGCGGGCGATCTCGTCGCCAAGCTCGGCGCGGAGCAGAGGAAGCTGGATGCCGCGCTCGCCGGCGCGGCGCCCGTGTCGGGCTTTGCCTATATGGACGGCGGCATGCATGCGAGCTTCCGCACGCTCCTCAAGCAGCAGGGTGCGAAGGGCATGGCCGCTCGCATCTCGCGCACGAAATACCCTGTCAGCCGGCCCGATGCCGCGCTGGCCGATCCCTATGACGATTGACGCGAGGACATGTATTGACTGGTGAAAGCGTAAGCCGCCGATCCTTCCTGCTATGCGGGGCGGGATTGGCAACCACCGTTCTGGCCGGCTGCACGACGCCGGCGCGCGAGCGGGTTGCCGTCGAGCCCGAACCGGTCGATACCAGCATCTATGCCGCCATGTACGGGCCGAAGCCCGACGAGCAGTTCCCGCTGCCGGCCATTCCCTACCAGAAGATCGACCGGCGCTTCTATCGCCAGATGGTGCCCAACCCGACCGGCGAGCGCCCCGGCGTGATCGTCGTCGACACGGCGAACCACTTCCTCTACCTCACCTACGAGAACGGCCAGGCCATGCGCTACGGTGTCGGCCTCGGCCGCGCCGGCTTCGAATGGGCCGGCCGCGGCGTCATCCAGTACAAGCGGGAATGGCCGCGCTGGACCCCGCCGGACGAAATGGTCGCCCGCCAGCCGGAGCTGGAACCCTACAGCATCGCGAACGGCGGCATGGAGCCGGGCCTGAAAAACCCGCTCGGCGCCCGCGCGCTCTACATCTTCCAGAACAACGAGGACACGCTCTACCGCATCCACGGGTCTCCGGAATGGTGGACGATCGGCAAGTCGGTCTCCTCCGGCTGCGTGCGCATGCTGAACCAGGACGTCATCGACCTCCACAGCCGCGTGCAGAACGGCACGCCGATCGTGGTTCTCGGCAACGCTGCCGTCGCGGCTGCGGGTAACGGCGTGACGTCGTTCTAAGATCGGCGGCTTTAACCTATCTTCCCTCATGGTCGGGCTTGACCCGACCATCCACGCCTCATTCGCCGCCTGGATCCTCGGCTCAAGGCCGAGGATGACGAGGAGGTGGGGCGCGGTTTGTCAACGATGGGGCTGGCAGCCCCGTCGTTTGACGGGGCGGCGTCTTACGTGCGCGGCTTCAGGTTTTCGGGATCATACAGCGGCTTGTAGCCGATGCCGACCACCTCGACCCGGTAGGTCTCGTCGAAATACTCGATGGCGAGCTTGCGGCCTTCCTGGCAATAGGCGTGCGGCAGGTAGGCGAGCGCAATGTTCTTGCCGATCGTCGGGCCGAAGGCGATGGAGGTCGTGTAGGAGCGGCGACCGAGGTCGTCGATCAACACCTCGCCGGTCGCGGGGTCGACCACCGGCAGGTTGCCGAGCGGATAGCGCTTGATGCCGTTCCTGTCGGTGTTCTCCGTCATGACGAGCGTGCAGAGCATGGCGGGCTGGTGGTCGCGCGCCTTGTATTCCAGATGCTTCGCCTTGCCGCGGAAATCCGCCTCCTTGACCTTCGGGCGGGCAAGGTCCGCCTCGATGAGGTTGTACTGGGTGAGGAGGTCGGCGTTCTGCAGGCGCAGGCTCTTTTCCATGCGGCGCGAATTGGCGTAGGTCTCCACGCCGAAGGCCATGACGCCCGTCGCGCGCAGCGCATCCCAGACGGCAAGGCCGTCCTCGTACTTCATGTGCAGTTCCCAGCCCTGCTCGCCGACATAGGAGATGCGGAAGGCGGTGACCGGCTTGCCGGCGATCTCGATCGGCTTGATCGCGGCGAACGGGAAGTTCTCGATATCGAGGCCGGCCGGGTCCGCGACCACCTTCTTCAGGTTCTCGCGGGCATTCGGCCCCCAGATGCCGATGGTGATGAACTTTTCCGAGACGTCGGTGACGGTGACGTCGAGGCCGCGGTCCTCGGCGACGCGCTTCATGTAGTGGAAGTCGCGCGGGCCGGCATCGGCGCCGTTGACGAGGCGGCAGCGGTCCGCCATGCGGAAGACGGTGAAGTCGGCGCGCACCATGCCCTCGTCGTCGAGGAAGTGGGTGTAGATGCCCTTGCCGATATTGCCGTCACCGCCGATTTTGGCCGCGCAAAGCCATTCCAGCAGCTCGACATGGTCGGGACCTTCGATATCCACCATGTGGAAATGCGACAGGTTGACGATGCCGCAATCCTCGCTCATCGCCAGGTGCTCGGCATTGGAGACGCGCCAGAAATGGCGGCTGTCCCATTCGTTCTCGCGCACCGGCACCCGGTCGCCGTACTTTTCAAGGAGATGCTCGTTGGCCTTGTAGCCATGCGCCCGCTCCCAGCCGCCGAGTTCCATGAAGTAGCCGCCAAGCTCCACCTCGCGCTCGTAGAAGGGCGAGCGCTTGACGCCGCGCCCGCTCGCATAGGGCTCGCGGGTGTGCACGGCGGGGAAGTAGATCTTCTGGGCGGCCTCGTAGGTGCGGCCCTCGATGAACTTCTCTTCGAGCTGATGCGGGTAGAAGCGGGCATAGTCGATCGAGTTGTGGTCGATCTCGGTGCGGCCGTCCGTCATCCAGTCGGCGATCAGCTTGCCGTAGCCGGGGCCGTCCTTCACCCAGATGGCGACGCAGTACCACAGGCCCCGCACCTTCTGGCTCTCGCCGCAGGAGGGGCCGCCGGCGGCGGAAACCTGCAGGAGGCCGTTGAAGGAATGGCCCTCGTTATAGCCGAGCTCGCCCAGGATCGGCGTCAGCTCCATGGCCTTTTCGAGCGGCTCGAGGATCTGCTCCATGTCGAGGTCGCGCTGCGAGGGGGAAAGGCGCGCCTCGTGCTTTTCGAGGATGTCGCGCGGGTGGCAGAGGCGCGGATTGGTGGCTTCGTAGTAGCCCCACTCGATCTGGCCGCCTTCGGTGGTCTTCGGGTCGCCCGTATCGCGCATATAGGCGGAGTTGCCCTG
>CAMLOC010000129.1 GCA_946481465.1 uncultured Shinella sp.
ATCTCCCCCCTTGAGGGGGAGATGGCCGGCAGGCCAGAGCGGGGTGGGACCGCGGCTCAGCATGTCAGCTCCAGCCGGGTGGCGAAGAGTTTCGACATGTCGGTTCCCGCCGGATCGTTGAAGAAGGCTTCCGTCAGGCTGTCCTGGTTCTGGGCGAGCACCTCGTCCGGATCCGGCCGCACGACGGTCCGCTTGCAGGCGGCGAATTTGTCGCCGACGGCGATGAGATCGTCGTCCGAGGCGAAGTCCATGGCGGCATACATGGTGGGATCGTAGACGCCGAAGGTGAGCTTGCCCTTGAGCGGCATGGCCTCGCCCGGCCTGACGGTGAAGAACATCAGGAGCTGCCCATCCTTATAGTCGACATTGATCGCGTCGGGCTTGGCGACCTTTATGGTTTTGCCGTCCTCGGTGATCGTCGTGTAATAGCTGAACTCCTCCAGCGATTCGAGAACGGTCTGGCCGACCTCCGCGAGCTCGTCCGGATCGAGCGCCGCATTGCTGTTCTTGTCGAAGTCCATCACGACGCTGGCCGAGAACATCTCGTCGAAACGCCAGACATTGCGCAATTCGCTGACCGTGCCGTCCTCGCCGGCCACCACTTCCAGCCGCGCTTCCGCGAAGATGTGCGGATGGGCGAGGGCCGCAGCCGGGGCGATGCAGGCTGCTCCGGCAACGAGGAGGGGGAGGAAGCGCATGGGATATGTCCTCTTGCGGCAGCGTTCAGGATCGACCGGCTGAATGTAACGCAAATGGGTCGGAATTGGGACCTTGCCGCGGCGCCCTACGCCTCGATGCCGGGGTTGCGGCGGAACCAGCCGTGCAGGAAGTCGACGAAGGTGCGCACCTTCGCCGGCAGGTAGCGGCGGTGCGGGTAGATCGCGTAGATGCCGCGGTCGGTCGGAAGGTAATCCTCCAGGATCGAGACGATCTTGCCGCTGTCGAGGCAATGGCGGGCGATGAAGGCCGGCACCTGCGCGACGCCGAGGCCGCTTGCCGCCGCACGCACCGCGGCCGTCGGGCTGTTCACCTCGATATGGCCGCCGACGGGCACCGAAAAGCCGCCGCCCTTCTCGTCGACGAAGCGCCAGTTGCTGTGCGACTTGCCGTTGGTGTCGATGATGCAGGGCAGGCGCGCGAGATCGCTCGGATGGTTGATCGGGCCGACCCGCTCCAGGAATTCCGCGCTCACGCAGATCTTCAGGTAGAAGTCGCCGAGCTTGCGGGCGATGAGGGCCGAATCCTCCAGACGCGTGATGCGGACGGCAACGTCGAACCCTTCTTCGACGAGATCGACGAAGCGGTCGTCCGAGACGATTTCCAGGGAGAGTTCCGGATGTTCCTTGCCGAAGTCGATGAGCGACTGGCCGATATCGGCGTCGACGAAGGTGCGCGGGGCGGAAACCTTCAACTTGCCGCGCAGGTCCGTGTTCTTCTCGCGCACCAGGTCGGCGAGGTTGTCGATCTCCTTGAGGATGTCGGAGGCGGTGCGGTAGTAGGTATGGCCAGCCTCGGTCATCGAGAACTGGCGGGTGGTGCGGTTGAGGAGAAGCGTTCCGAGTTCGTCTTCCAGCTCGCGCACATATTTCGACAGGAGCGCCTTGGACCGGCCGGTCTTGCGGGAGGCGGCGGAAAAGCCCTCGGCGTCGACGACGTCGATGAAGGCCCGGATTCGGGTCAGTGTGTCCATATGTCCCCACGCGGCTGCGGCCAGAACGAAAGGCCGGTGCGTTTCATCATTCTCTGGAAAGCCAGTCCGGCGAATGTCGTGGCTGGCAAAATATTTTCAATAGCATTCCGCAAAAAACCTCTTGATTACGACAGCGATTCTTCTTATCTCCCGCCTTGCCCAAAGTCGCACGTGCCTGTGGGTGTCCGCCGACCCTCGAATTGGTGAGGAAATCGGTAAGGTACCTGGAATTAACCCCTCCAGTCGTTTCTCCGGCCAACCGGAAGAGCGAGGACATCTTGAAGCAACGACGGTGCGGGCCTTTCTGGTTCTCTGCCGGCTTTCCATCAGCCGGGGTTACTGAAGAGGCACACCATCATTGCCGGACGTGCGGTCGGGTTTTCCTACCAATCCATGGCAGACAAAGCGGATCAAAGCCTAGGCGGGCTTCGTTCCATCGTTCGCGCATCATGCGCATGCTCGGTTCCGGGGTCTCCACCGGCTGGTTCCAGGGCGTGTTCGCATATGTCCTTTGTCCTCTGGGATTGTTCCCGGAGCAACCTGGATATGGGGAATACCGACATGGCCTCTGCACGCATTATCGACTTCCTGAACACCCGACGTCCCGACGGTCCGTGCCTCGTGGTCGACCTCGATGTCGTGCGCGACAATTTCAAGGCGTTCCGCCATGCGCTGCCCGACAGCGCCATCTACTATGCCGTCAAGGCCAATCCGGCGCCGGAAGTGCTGCGCCTGCTCGCCTCCATGGGCTCCAACTTCGATTGCGCGTCCGTCGCCGAAATCGAAATGGCGCTCGACGCCGGCGCGACGGCTTCGCGCATCTCCTTCGGCAACACGATCAAGAAGGAGCGCGACGTCGCGAAGGCCCATGCGCTCGGCGTCTCGCTCTTTGCCGTGGACAGCCATGAGGAAGTCGAGAAGATTTCTCGTGCCGCGCCCGGCGCGCGCGTGTTCTGCCGCGTGCTGACGGATGGCGAAGGCGCCGAATGGCCGCTGTCGCGCAAGTTCGGCTGCGTGCCGCAGATGGCGGTCGACGTGCTCGTCTATGCGCACCAGCTCGGGCTCATTTCCTACGGCGTCTCGTTCCATGTCGGCTCGCAGATGACGAAGCTCGACGCCTGGGATTCGGCGCTCGCCGATGCCAAGCGCGTCTTCGTGCAGCTTGCCAAGCAGGGCATCGAGCTGAAGATGGTCAATATGGGCGGCGGCTTCCCGACGAAGTACCTGCGCGACGTTCCGTCGGCCGAAGCCTATGGCCAGGCGATCTTCGGTGCGCTGAAGAAGCATTTCGGCAACCAGATCCCGGAGACCATCATCGAGCCGGGCCGCGGCATGGTCGGCAATGCGGGCGTGATCAAGGCGGAAGTCGTCCTCGTCTCGAAGAAGTCGGACAACGACAACCACCGCTGGGTCTTCCTCGACATCGGCAAGTTCGGCGGCCTTGCCGAAACCATGGACGAGGCGATCCGCTACCCGATCCGCACCGCGCGCGATCAGGATGCGATGGAGCCCTGCGTGCTCGCCGGCCCGACCTGCGATTCGGCCGACGTGCTCTACGAGAAGAACATGTATCCGCTGCCGATCACCCTTTCGATCGGCGACGAGGTTCTGATCGAAGGCACCGGCGCCTACACGACGACCTACTCGGCCGTCGCCTTCAACGGCTTCGAGCCGCTCAAGGCCTACGTCATCTGACCACCCGGCGCTCCCGTCCCTGCGGGAGCGCCAAACCCACAATTCGTTCCGGATACCGTTTGAATCGGTTTTGAGCACGGGAGGCCCAGAGATGGCCACTGTTCTTGATTCTGTCCGCGCGTTCTTCGCGCATGCCGCCTTCACGATCGACAGGGAAAATGCCGGCGACGTCGTGGCGCGCGAGCGTCTGCTCGACCGCGTCATGGGCGAGGCCCGCTTCAAGAAGTCGTCGGAAAAGATCCGCCGCGGCCGCATGCCGGCCGAGGGCCTCGCGCTCGTCGCCCGCGATGCGGACGGCCATGTCATCGGCACCGTGCGCCTGTGGAATGTCGAGGCGGGCGTGGATTCCGACGGCAATGCCGTGCCGGCCCTGCTGCTCGGCCCGCTCGCCGTCGATTGCGACCATGAGGGCAAGGGCATCGGCGGTGCGCTGATGCGCGCGGCGATCACCGAGGCGCAGGGCTGCGGCCACGGCGCGGTGCTGCTGGTCGGCGATCCGGAATATTACGAGCGCTTCGGCTTCTTCGCGGACAAGGCGCACCATCTCGTCATGCCCGGCCCGTTCGAGCGCCGCCGCTTCCTCGGACTGGAGCTGAAGGACGGCTGGCTGGACGGCGCTGTCGGCGTGCTTGTCGCAAGCGGCCGCCGCCGGGTCGCAACGGAGCTGCGCAAAGCGGCCTGAGACGAGCCGGATTTGACAGAAGGCCGGCAAGGCCTTATGTGCGGAGGCAGGGTGAGAGCCCCTGCCGTCCGCGAGCGCAAGCTTTGGTGAAGTCTCTCTTACAGGACAATCGGTCTTCCAGCATCAGGCATGCGAACCGGTGGCAATGCGGGCTCCCTCCGAAAAGACGCATGCGCCCACTGGAGATCCGACATGCGTCCATCCTCGACGCCCCTTCCATCGCTCGACGCCCTGAAAGACCAGGCAAAGCGGCTGCGCGCCCGCTTTTGCGAAGACGGTCAGGCCGTTTCCCATTCCCGCGCCCTCGAGCTCATCGCCGCCCAATACGGCTTTCGCGACTGGAACACGTTGCATGCGGTCGTCGGCAACCGGCCGCCGTTCAATCCATGGATGCTCGGCGCGCGCGTGCGCGGCCACTATCTCGGCCAGCCCTTCGATGCCGAGGTGCGGGGCGTGCAGGCGCTGGCGGGTGAGCCCCGCCGCTACCGCATGGTGCTGCATTTCGACGAGCCGGTCGACGTGGTGACCTTCGACAGCTTTTCCGCCTTCCGCCAGCGCGTGCATTGCACCGTCGACGAGACCGGCAGAACGGTGGAGAAGACCTCGAACGGCCGTCCGCATCTCGAACTGGAATGGTGAGGCCCTCAGAACGAGCCGGCAAACCGAACCGCGAGGCCGTCGACCTTGAAGTCGGCGGCCTTGTCGTTTTCGCGGCGCACGAGACGGCTGTATTCCAAAGCCACCGTCGCGCCCTTGGGCAATGTATAGGCCAGCGTGGCGGCGAGTGATTTCGTGCGGGTGCGGTAGTCGTAGTAGAGCCAGTCGCTCTGGGCCTGCTCATAGGCGAGGGTGAGCTTCAGCTTCTCCGTAAGCGCCTTTTCCAGCGAGAGGCCGACGGTGCGCACGTCCTCTCCGAGCGGATCGTCGATATCGGCAAGCTGGATGTCGCGCGCGAGTTTCGCCTTCAGCACGGTGCCGTGCGGCAATTGCCAGGCCACCTCGCCCTTGAGGAAGGGGCGGGCGCGTTCCACGGTCGTGCCGAGATAGGGGCTGGCGATACCGACGACACCGGCCTCGGCCAGCAGGGTGATGCCGTTGGCGTAGACGCGGCCATAGGCGAGGGAACCGCGCAGCGTTTCGGCCGGAAAGCGCCCGAACGTCCTGCGCTCCGCGTCGCTGATGCGGCTTGCCCTGTATTGCAGCGTCGCACCCGCCTCGCCGCCGAGCAGCGGGCGGATGTGACCGCCGGTGACTTCGAGCAGGCCGTAGCCGGCTTCGAGCTGCGTGGGCTTCAGGCCGGCAAGGGTGAAATGCGCTTTGCCTCGATCGAGCTTCGAGATGGTCGTGGTCAGGTGGCTGCGGCCGCCCTGATGGTCCGCGGTCAGGCCGGCGCTCGCCGATGCGAAGACGTCGTCCTTGTGATAGCCGATCAATGCGCCGGGCAAGGCGAGAAACAGGTCGCCGTTGCGCCGACGCTCGATGCCGCCCTTCAGCGTCAATTTCACCGCCCTGCCGAGATCATGGGTATAGCCGAGTTCCAGGCCGGCCGTGCGCTGGTCGGCGAAGCGATATTTCGCAATGCGCCGGGCGCTCGCGCTCAGCGCATAGGCCACCTGAGAGTCCTCCAGCGCCAGGCTGCCGCGCAAGGCGAGCTTCGCCTCGCTGAAAGAGGCCGGAAGGTCGCTCGTATCCTGAAAAATATTCGAGCTCCAGCCAGCGCCGATCTTGTAATCGAAGGTTGAATCGGCGTTTGCCGGGTTGTGCCAGGCCAGTATCGACGCCGCGCAAAAGAGGCTGCCAAGGAAGCGCATCGGGTTCTGCTCCTGTCCGTTTCTGGAACAGAATCCTAGGGTTGCATGGTTAAAAATTCCCTCAAAGGTTGATTTTCAACCAAGTTAGGCAATTTATGCTATCTGTAATTGTTATTGGTTGGGAATCGTTAAACTTGTCTACGTTATGGTTAACTATTTGCTATGACTAGGGAATCCGGTTGAGTAAATCGATGCTTATATTACCTTCGATTGTGCATCAGCAAGGTGCACAACCGAAGGAGAGAGAGCATGAACAAGACCCGTATCATCGCCATCGCAACCGTCTTCGCAATCGCCGGTGCCGGCCAGGCCTCGGCCGGCGGCCTGCTCGGCGGCCTCGGCATCCTGAACAACAACAGGACGGGCGGCGTCGTGATCGCCCCGAGCGTCGGCGTCGGGGTCGGCAACATCCTCAGCGACAATCACGGCAACAACGTGCTGAACGGCGTGCTCAACGGCACCCTGTCGGGCATCCTCAACGGCAACACGCTGGGGATTCTCGGCGGCAGCGACTGCGGCTGCAAGAAGCGCAAGCACTGACCGCATCCATCCCCGCCCGTGCGGTCCGTGGGGCCCGGGAGAGCATCGCTCTCCCGGGTCTTCCCGCGTTCAGGGGAGGCGGGCGACTGTGCCGCTTCTATCCTGCAAGATCGATGACGCCGCAATCGCCGGCTTCGCTGGCAAAAGCCAGAAGCTTTCCGTTCCGGCTCCAGGCCATCGCGGTGATCGCGCCCTTGCCGGGGCGGCGCAGCAGCACCTCGCGGCTGTCGGCGAACCTTGCGGCGAGCACCATGCCGTCGGAATAGCCGATGGCGACGACCTCTTCGGCGGGATGGCAGGCGACGGACGTCACCATCACGTCGGCGCGGGTGCCGAGTTCCAGCGGTGGCTTGCCCATCGGCCCGTCCTTGGCGGAGAACGGCCAGACGATCGCCGCCGGCGCGCCGGAGGAGGCGAGCCACTTGCCCTTCACCGACCAGGAGAGCGACTTCACCTTGGCCGGATAGCCGGTCATGCGCATGTGGCGGGTGTCCGCGCCGGGCTTGGTGTCGAGCTTCCAGCCGTGCAGGGCGTTTTCCTGCATGCTGGTGACGACGAAGCGGCCGTCCGGCGAGAAGGTGATGCCGGTATGGGCGCCCTTCCATTCCAGGTCGACCGGCTGGCCGGCCATCGCCACCCAATGCAGAGAGGCGCCGTTGTAGCGCGCCACGCCGATGCGCAGGCCCTTCGGCGCGAAGGCGATGCCTTCCACCGAGCGGCTTTCGGCAAATTCCCTGATCGTGCCGTCGGCAAGGCGCACACGCGCCGTGCGACCTTCCGCGAAGCCGACCGCGCCCTGCGGCCCGGCGGCGACGACGGAAATCCACTTGCGCGGCACCTCGGCAAGAAGCGTCGCGGTGCCGTCGGCGGCGATGCGCTGTACCTTGCCGTCCTCGCCGCCGGTGATCAGCGTATCGTTTGCCTCGTCGCGAATGCAGGCGAGCAGCCCGTCATGCGCCTCCGTGACCTTCTGGCCGTGATCGAGGCGGTGGATGGCGCCGGAGGCGGTGGCGAAGAACGGCACGTCGCCGAGAAAGGCGGCCGCGATGACGTGGCCGTCGAGATCAAGAGGAGCGACGGTCGGCATCAGGTCTCGTCTTTCATGCGCAGGACGGTCTTCGGGCAGCGTTTCACATGTCCCGGCATCATGCCTGCTGCGCCTCGCAGGCCTTGAAGGTGCGCTCGATCTTCTCGCGGTCGAGGTCACGGCCGATGAAGACGAGGCGGCTTTCGCGCTTCTCGCCGTCCTTCCAGGCGCGCTGGTGGTCGCCCTCGACGATCATGTGCACGCCCTGCACGACGTAGCGCTCGTCATCGCCGGCAAAGGCGATGATGCCCTTGAGACGCAGGATGTTCGGGCCGTCCGTCTGGGTGATCTTCTGGATCCAGGGGAAGAAACGGTCCGGGTTCATCTCGCCGCCGCGCAGCGAGATCGACTGCACCGTCACGTCATGGATCGGCGAGACGTCGTGGTCGTGGTGATGGTGGCCATGGTCATGATCGTGGTGGTGATGGTCGTGATCATGATCATGGTGGTGTTGATCGTGGTCATGATGATGATGGTCATGGCCGCAATCGGGGCCGCAGACATGGTCCG
>CAMLOC010000130.1 GCA_946481465.1 uncultured Shinella sp.
CTGCGCACCACGCGGGCCGAGGTGCTGGAAATCCGCGAGCGCATGTTCGTGCAGGCTGCCCGCGTGATGGGCGCGTCGAGCAAACGCATCCTGTTCCGCCATATCCTGCCCGTGGTGCTGCCGACGCTGACGACGCTCGCCACGCTCGACTTCGCCTATGTGATGCTGGCCGAGAGCGCGCTCTCCTTCCTTGGCATCGGCATCCAGCCACCGGAGATCACCTGGGGCCTGATGATCTCGCAGGGCCGGCAATATCTCACCAATGCGTGGTGGCTGTCCTTCTGGCCGGGGCTTGCGATCATCCTCACCACCCTGTCGCTCAACCTCCTGTCGAACTGGCTGCGCATCGCGCTCGACCCGGTGCAGCGCTGGCGCCTCGAAATGAAGGGCCGCAAGAATGGCTGACCATCTCCTGGAAGTGCGCAACCTGTCCGTCGAGTTCCACACCGCTGCCGGCGTGGTGAAGGCGGTGCGCGACATCTCCTATCATCTGGACCGCGGCGAGACGCTGGCGATCCTCGGCGAAAGCGGCTCGGGCAAGTCCGTCTCCTCCTCGGCGATCATGAACCTCATCGACATGCCGCCGGGCCGCATCAGCGGCGGCGAGATCCTGCTCGACGGCGTCGATCTCCTGAAGATGCCGCTGCATGCGCGGCGCGAGGTGAACGGCCGGCGTATTGCCATGATCTTCCAGGATCCGCTGAGCCACCTCAATCCGGTCTACACGGTCGGCTGGCAGATCCGCGAGGCGCTGACCGCGCACGGCACGGACCGTACTACCGCCGGCGCCGAGGCGCTGCGCCTGCTGACGCGCGTCGGCATTCCCGAGCCCGAGCGGGCGCTTGCCAAATATCCGCACGAATTCTCCGGCGGACAGCGCCAGCGTGTCATGATTGCCATGGCGCTCGCGCTGCGTCCCGATCTGCTGATCGCCGACGAGCCGACGACGGCGCTCGACGTCACCGTGCAGGCGGAGGTGCTCGCTCTGCTGGAAGAGTTGCAGCAGGAGACCGGCATGGCGGTTCTCATCATCACGCACGACCTCGGTGTCGTCGCCGAGATCGCCGACCGCGTGGTGGTGATGGAGAAGGGCGTGCTGGTCGAGGCGGGCACGGTGCGCGAGGTCTACAGGAACCCGCAGCATCCCTATACGAAGAAGCTCATCGCCGCCGCGCCCGGCAAAGGCGCCATGCACGAGCCGGCCGGCCGGGCGGACCCCGTCCTCAGCGTGCGCGACGTGCGCAAGCGCTACGGTTCCTTCGAGGCCCTGAAGGGGGTTTCCTTCGATCTCATGCCCGGCGAGACCATGGCCGTCGTCGGGGAGAGCGGTTCGGGCAAGTCGACGCTGGCGCGTATCCTGCTCCGGCTCGACGAGCCGGACGGCGGCACCGCGCACTGGAAGGGCCGCGATCTCTTCACCATGTCGCCCGCAGAACTCTACAAGCTGCGCCGCGACCTTCAGATGGTGTTCCAGGACCCGACACAGTCGCTCAATCCGCGAATGACGGTCTACCAACTCATCTCAGAGGCCTGGGTCATCCATCCGGATATCCTGCCCAGGGCGAAGTGGCGCGAGCGCGTCGCCGAACTCCTGCTGCAGGTGGGCCTCGGCCCCGAGCATATGGGCCGCTATCCCCACCAGTTCTCCGGCGGCCAGCGCCAGCGCATCGCCATCGCCCGCGCTTTGGCGCTCGAACCGCAGCTCATCATCTGTGACGAGGCCGTTTCCGCGCTGGACGTTTCCGTGCAGGCGCAGGTCATCGCGCTGCTCGACCGGCTGCGCAAGGAAATGGGCATCGCCTTCATCTTCATCGCACACGACCTGCCCGTGGTGCGCGACTTCGCCGATCACGTCATGGTCATGCAGAAGGGCAATATCGTCGAGCTCGGCACCGTGCGCGAGGTGTTCGAAGCGCCGCGGCAGGCCTATACCCGCGCGCTGCTTTCCGCCGGCCTCGACCCCGATCCCGACGTCCAGGCCGCCCATCGCGCCGCCCGCCTTCAACGCGTCTCGTAAGCGCCAGACCCAAAGGAAGATTTCATGAGCAAGCAAGCCTTCGTGGCCCTCGTAACCTGCTTCAACGCGGACGAAACCATCAACTACCAGGCGACGCGCGCCCAGGTGAGCCGGCAGGTGGCGGCCGGCAACAACATCATGTGCGCCGGCACGAACGGCGATTTCTCGGCGCTGACCTTCGAGGAGAAGGTGCGCCTGACGGAAGAGGTGGTCGACGAGGTGGGTGGCCGCGTCAAGGTGATCGTCAATGCCGGCATGCCCGCCACCTTCGAGACCGTGAAGCTGGCGCGTGAATTCGACCGCATCGGCGTCGACGGCATCGCCGTGATCACGCCCTTCTTCATCGCCTGCACGCAGGACGGCCTGATCCGCCATTTCTCGACGGTGGCGGACGCGGTGAAGACGCCGGTCTACCTCTACGACATTCCGGCCCGCACGCAGAACCACATCGAGCCGGAAACCGCCCGAAAGCTGGCCGGCCACGGCAATATCGCCGGCATCAAGGATTCGGGCGGCGCGAAGGAGACGCTGGAAGCCTATCTGCAGGTGGCGAAGGAGGTCGAGGGCTTCGAGGTCTATTCCGGCCCTGATCACCTGGTGCTGTGGGCGCTGCAGAACGGCGCCGCCGGCTGCATTTCCGGCCTCGGCAATGCCATGCCGCATGTCCTTTCCGGCATCCTGAAGGGGTTCAATGCGGGCGATCTCGCCGGGGCGGAAAAAGAGCAGGCGACCTTCGCAGCCTTCCGCACCGATCTCTATGCGCTCGGCTTCGCCCCCGCCATGGTCAAGCGCGCCCTCTACCTGCAGGACGCCTCCGTCGGCGCCAGCCGCCAGCCGGCCCTGCTGCCGAATGACGAGCAGGACGGTCGGATCGCGGAAATCCTGCGGCGATACGCGCTGCTTTGAGACGCCCAACGATCCGGCGGCTGCACGCGGAGTAACGCTTGCAGCCGATCGTTGCGGCGGTATGTTGCGCACAACGCGGAAAATACATTACGAAGGCACGGGCGACCTTTTGTTCTCAAAAGAGGGGACGGCGCATGCGCGCCTTCGTGCGGAACGGCGGCAATATCCTTCCCGTCGCGGCTCTTCTGGTCCTGGCGCTTCTTGCGCCCCGGTCCCAGGCGGAAGGGCTTCGTCCCGGCCTCGTATCGTCCGATCCGCTATGGACCGACAGGCCGGTCCGCATCGACCCGAGGAAGCAGGCCTTCGAAAGGATCGAAGGCGAGCAGAAAGTCCGGCGCTTCATCCTGCGCCTGACGAACCGGGTCCAGACCTTCGACAGCGCCTCGTTCCGGGACGCAGGCCACCTCTATGTCCTGTCGGATGTGGTTGCCGCCGATCCGAGGCAATTGTGCCGCCGGATGGCGGGCGCCCCGTCGCCTGCGGCCAGCAGGCCCGCCTCTTCCTGCGAAGGCTCATCATGAACCGGGCGCTTCGCTGCCTGGAGGATTTCCGGCTGGGGACAGTCGTCTTCGTTACCTGCGCGATCGGCGAGGTCGACCTTGCGGAAACGATCGTCGCGAAGGGGGCTGGTTGGGCTGCAAGACCGCGTCTTGCGGCCCGGCAGCAGGAGGCGATTGCAAGCAAGGCCGGATTGTGGATTGATGCCGAATGCCGCGCCGAAGGGCGTTGCAAGGCCCGGAGGCGGTAGAATGTATCCCTGCGACTTCAGCATGCTTCCAAAGCCGGCCCCTCGTGCCGACCCGCGGGCCGCATGAGATCACTCCTCCGTCGCATTTTCCGCCGTCCCGGCCCCGATACTCCGGAAACGATGCCGCGGCGAGCGCGAATCGCGATCACGCCCGTGCGAAAGCAGATTTACGCCGTCGGCGACATCCATGGCTGCTACACCGCACTCCTGGCGCTCGAGGCGAGAATTCGCGAGGATGTGTCCGCGACGAAGGCTGAAAGGCCGCTCATCGTCTATCTGGGGGACTATGTCGATCGCGGCCCGGCGTCCGAGGCCGTTCTCCAACACCTGTCCGGGGCCGGCCATCCGGACGGCATCGAGCGGATCGCGCTTTGCGGAAACCACGACGACGCGTTTCTCCGGTTCCTGAAGCGGCCGGCCGAGAATATCGCCTGGCTGGATTTCGGAGGCGATGCCACCCTGCGCTCATACGGGCTCGGCCACCTCGCCAATTCCAGGCGGCGGCGTGATTTCCTGAATATTGCCGCTCTTCTCGAGGAAACGATCCCCGCAAGGCACATCCGCTTCCTCGAGCAGCTCCCGCTTCTGGCCTTCCACGATGCCCAGCTCTTCGTGCATGCCGGCATCCGCCCCGGCGTCGCGCTCGAGGAGCAGACGGAGGAGGATCTCTTGTGGATTCGCGAGCCCTTCCTTGCCGAGGGGCCGAACCTGCCCCTCACCGTGATCCACGGTCACACGGCAAACGTCGAACCGGTGGTCGCCCGGGGGCGGATCTGTGTCGACACCGGATGCTACGCGACAGGCCGCCTCACGGCCGTAAAGCTGACGGAGACCGGCGCCGTCTTCTTCTAGGTGTTCATCCCCAATCAGGCCTTGACGATGTTGCTTCCCTCGATGCCGCGCCGTGCGAAGGCGTTGCGCGTATCCACGATCAGCCGCGCGCTTTCGGCGACGAGCCGGTAGTCGAGCACGTCATGGTCGGTGGCGACGACGACGGCGTCGACGGAAGAAAGCTGCTCGGCCGAGAGCGCCGTCGAAGAGCGGCCGGCAAAATGACCGTAGGCCCGCGTTTTCGGTATGCTGTCGACGAACGGATCGTGGAACAGCACCTCGGTGCCGCGCTTGGCGAGGATCTCCATGAGTTCGAGCGAAGGGCTCTCGCGAATGTCCGAGACGTTCTTCTTGTAGGCAAGGCCGAGGATCAGGACCGTTGCGGAGCCGAGCGAGACCTTTTGCGTGCGGTCGAGGGCCTGTTCCAGGCGCGAGACGACATAGCGCGGCATGGCCACGTTTATCTCGCCGGCAAGCTCGATGAAGCGTGTGGGCAGGCCGAATTCGCGCGACTTCCAGGTAAGGTAGAAGGGATCGATCGGAATGCAGTGTCCGCCGAGGCCCGGGCCCGGATAGAAGGGCATGTATCCGAACGGCTTGGTCGCGGCGGCGTCGATGACCTCCCATACGTCGATGCCCATCGCATCGTAGACGACCTTCAGCTCGTTCACGAGCGCGATATTGACCGCACGAAAGACGTTTTCCGTGATCTTCACGGCTTCCGCCACCTTGGGGGAGCTGACGGCAACCACCTTCTCGACGACGGCGCCGTAGAAGGCCTTCACCAGCACCGACGCCTCTTCGCCTTCGCCCGCGACGATCTTCGGGATCGTGAAGGTGCGGAAATTCGCATTGCCCGGATCCTCGCGCTCGGGCGAGAAGGCGAGGAAGAAATCCCTGCCGCTCGCAAGCCCGCCGCGTTCGAGGATCGGCTTGAGGACCTCTTCCGTCGTGCCCGGCCATGTCGTCGATTCCAGCACGATGAGCTGCCCGGGGCGCAGCCGCGTCGCGATCGCTTCCGCCGTCGCGACCACGAAGCCGAGGTCCGGTTCGCGCTGGCGGGAAAGCGGGGTGGGAACCGCGATCGCGATCACGTCGCACTCGCCCAGGCGATCGAAATCGTCGGAGGCGGTGAACCGCCCGCCCGCGACGTGGGCCGCCAGTTCGTCCGAACCCACGGCGTCGATATAGGATCGGCCGGCGTTGAGCATCTCGACCTTCGCGCGGTCGATATCGAAGCCGATGGTGGTGAAGCCCGCCTTGGCGG
The DNA here is from genome assembly GCA_946481465.1 of uncultured Shinella sp. Next base: position 5,770 of record CAMLOC010000130.1, read on the forward strand.
CGGCGGCGGCAAGCGGCAGGCCGACATAGCCAAGGCCTATGACGCCTGCTTTCGCCGTTCTTTGGGCGATGTGGTGCGCCAGTGTTTCAGCCACCAAATTCTGCGTCATTCGTCGTGCTCCCGGGTCTGCCGCGCATGCGGCATACCAGTCAACAATCTGGGAGAACAAATCAAGGGAGAGACGACAGAAACGTTCGCTCGAACGATCAGGCGGCAGGGGCGAGCGTGCGCGCCGGCTTATCTCGCCAGCTCGATCAGGAGAATGCCGGACCAGAAGCACATGACGATACCGACCCATTTCATCACGGAAGGCTGGGTCGCAAACATCAGCTTGAGATCAGTCCGCCGGGTTCCTGGTGCAGAATTTGACATAGGCGAAGGGGGCGAGCGTCGCCTGGTGTGCGACGAGATACTGCGCCCCGGAATTCTCGCGGAAGTCTCTTGCCATGCTGCCCGGCCCGAATGCGGCCGCGCTCTGGACGCTCATCAGCAGCGACAGGGTCGATACAGCAACAGTCGTGATCTTCTTGAACATCTGGCATTCCCCGTCCGGTGCAGGCCGATGGCCTTGTTGGCAAGTGCACGCCCGGCCCTGGCCGGGTTCGGAAGGGGGCCTGACCGTCGCCGGCTCGGACCGGCCGCGCAAGGCCGTCCGAGCCCATCGCGCGCCGTGTCGTCGTCTTATGCGTAAGAGGCGACCGGGGCGCCGAAGATCGATTCATCCGGCACGACGCCGAGGCCGGGGCCTGTCGGTAGCCGGATGTGGCCGTCCCGGATGGCGATGCCGTTCTCCGGATCGTAGTGGCCTTCGATATAGGGCTGGGCGAGCCAGACACCCTCGTTGAGGCGGGGCAGCACGGTGGCGCCGACATGGGTGCAGGCGGCGGCGATGATATCGCCGCCCCAGGCGTCGTCGCAGGTATGCGGCAGGGAGCGCGCCTCGCAGATATCGCGAAAGGCGGCCATCTGCTGAAGGCCGCCGATGCGGGTGACTTTCATGCCGAACCCGTCGCACAGGCCCTCGCCGACGGCGCGAAGGACCGTCGAGAGGTCGATGCCGTTCTCGTCAATATAGACGCCGTGGTGCAGCTGGTGGCGGATCGCCCTGATCTCCTCCAGCGTGTTGCAGGGCTGTTCCAGGATGAAGGGGATGTCGGGGCATTCGCGGCTGAGACGCAGCGTGTCGCGGGTCGTCAGCGACCGATTGCCGTCGATGGCGAGCCGCATCCTGCCGCCCACCCGCTCCCAGACCTTCCGCACCACCGCGATATCGATCTCGACCGGCCGCCCCCCGACCTTGATCTGGAGGCGCGGATAGCCTTCGGCGGCCCGTTCCGCGGCGATGCGGGCGATCTCGTCGGGTTCACCGACGCCGGACGCGTAGTAGGAGGGCACCCGCTCGGTGACGGCGCCGCCGAGAAGATCGGCGACGCGCACGCCGAAATGCTTGCCCATCAGGTCGTAAGCGGCAATGTCGATGGCCGCCTTCGCGTATTGGTGACCATTCAGGAGGCCGTCCATCCTGCGGCGCAGCACGACCGGCTGGAGCGGGTCGGCGCCGATCAGGCCCTCTGCCATGGCGTCCAGCGCCGCCCGTGCGCCGCCGGCATGATGCGGCTGGTAGGTCGGGCCGACGGGGCAGGTCTCGCCCCAGCCGACAAGGCCGTTGTCGGCGACGATCTTCACCAGCGTCGTGTCGAGCGAGAAGACCTTGCTGCTGGCGATCGTGTAGGGGCCGTTCACCACCGGCAGGTCATGCGAATAGATATGGATTTCCGTGATCTTCATGGCGGCCTCAAAAAAGCGGCCGTCTTCTACAAGACGGCCAGGCGGGGAGGGAACAGGTCAGTGCTCGGTGTTCAGCGCATCGACGGCGGGGATCTCGCGCTTGCGGCGGGCGATATAGTCCTGCAGCGCGTCGTCGATGCCCGCGTCGAGCTTGGGCTCCTCATAGTCGTCGAGCAGCTTGCGGGCATGTTGCAGGGCGCGGGCGGTGATCTCCTGCGAACCGTCGACCTGCCATTGCTCGATCGAATCGTTGTTGAAGAGTTTCGGCATGAAGAAGGCGCGCTCGAAGTTGGCCTGCGTATGCGGGTGGCCGAGATAATGGCCACCGGGGCCGACGTCGCGGACCGCTGCCAGCGCCTCGTCGAAATCGTCCCAGCGCACGCCCTCGGCCATGCGGTAGCCCATGGCGCACATTTCGGCGTCGACCACGAACTTGGCGACCGAGCAGTGCATCCCG
>CAMLOC010000131.1 GCA_946481465.1 uncultured Shinella sp.
CGGAAGGCACGCATCCGGGCGGCATCCATATCGAGATGACCGGCAACGACGTGACGGAATGCACCGGCGGTGCGCGGGCGCTGTCGGGCGACGACCTCGCCGATCGCTACCACACGCATTGCGATCCGCGCCTCAATGCCGACCAGGCGCTGGAGCTCGCCTTCCTTCTTGCCGAGCGCATGAAGGGCGGCCGCGACGAAAAACGCATGGTTGTGAACGGCTGATCGCCTTTCGTTCATGCTTCGTCTCCGTAGATTAGCGGAGCTGATGCAAGCATTCAGGAATGTGAAATTGACAGGACCGGGCCGGCTGGCGAAGCTGGCCCGGTTTTCGTTTGGGGGAGCTTATGGGTGAGGATCATACCGGCCACTGCCTGTGCGGCGCGGTGCGCTTTCGGACCAGCGGGCCGCTGCGCGAGGTGATCGCCTGTCATTGCAGCCAGTGCCGGCGCCAGACCGGGCATTTCTACGCGGCGACCAATGTGCGCGACGAGGCGCTGGTGGTCGAGGGCGGGGAGAACGTCACCTGGTATCGGGCGAGCGACACGGCAGGGCGGGGCTTTTGCCGCACCTGCGGCTCGGCCCTGTTCTGGAAGGGCGACAATACCGACTATACCTCGATCATGGCCGGCACGTTCGACCAGCCGACCGGGCTGGCCATCGGCAAGCACATCTTCTGTGCCGACAAGGGCGATTACTACGAGATCGAGGACGGCGTGCCGCAATATGCGCAGGGCCATTGAGGCACGCCGCTTCTTTTCCGGACCTCTGCTACTGCACCAGCGCCGGCCGCCGGCAGGAGACGCCCGTGACGCGGATATCCGCCTCGCCGATCCGCACGCCGGCGATGAGCAGGAGGTTGTAGAGCAATTCGTCGACCGCCGGTGTCGCGGCGCCGAGCGTGCTGCCGAGCGCTGACGCGATGCCCGGAACGCCGATCGACAGGCCGAGCAGCTTGACGTCGATGTCGAGGTCGAGATTGCCGAACAGGGTCCGGACGGCGGAGGTGAGGGTATGCCGCGTCGAGACGGATTTCGTCGTTCCGTTGGCGATCTCCGCCGGCGTATAGGTGAGGCGGGTCCTGCCGAGGTTCTTCACCTCGGCATGGGCGATCGCCTCGATGCCGAGGAGGGCCGAATCGACGATGCGGGCCTTCACGACGCGCGCCTCGTCGGAAAAATCCGAGAGCACGGACGGATCGACCGTGCCGATGGCCACCTCGGCGACGCCCGGCACCGCATCGATCACCACATTGGCATTTGCCGGCGCGCCGCCGAGGCAGCGGATATCGCTGAGTTTGGCCTCCGAGGCCGCGACCTCGACATAGAGCGGCAGCTTGATGCGCAGGCCGGCAAGCGCGGCAAGGCCGTCTATGCTCACCTCCACGGAAAGCCGCGTCTGGGCGCTGCGCACCGCGCTGCCCGGCTCGCCGAGCCGGTGCGCGGGCGTTTCCACCGGCGGCTCGCCGATCGCAAGGTTCACCTTAACCGCGGCAAGGCCGGGCACGGCCGCGCCGAGGTCGAGCGCCACCTGGTTCGTGCCGTTGGCGAGCGCGGCCGCCGACGTGATCATCTGCAGGGCGTTGATCGACATTTTCCAGTCGCCGCCCGTCGCCACCGCAAGACCCTTCTTCGGATCGAGGTTGAGGATGCGCGAGAGCGGCAGCTTCACCCTGCTGCCGGCCGTCGCCTGCTCGACGAGCCGCAGCGCCGAGCGCACCGGCCCGGACAGGCCCTCGACGGCGCGCATGGAGGCGAGGAGCTGCGGCATGGTGATGCCGGCCTCCAGCACGTCCTCATAGGTGCCGGCGGTCAGGTCGAGCTCCGTCGCGACCGCCTTCAGGAAGGGATGGACGGAAATGTCGGTATCGACCAGCGCCCGGTAATCCATGACCTTGAGGGAGAGGTTGGTGCCGAGCAGCTTGCCGAGCACGGCGTTCAGGATGCCGTCGTTGAGGCTCGCAAGCCGCGTGCCGATGGAAAAGCCCGCCGTCTTGGAACGGGCGGCCGCGCCGGTCGCCGAGAGCAGCGGCGGATGGGGCGTGAAGAGCGTTGCGACGAAGAGGTCCGAGACGCGGGTCAGCGTCACGCGCGCGGCGTCCGCATCGGCGCTGGCCGGCTTGAAGCGGTCCTCCGGCGGAATGTCCGGATCGGCGGTGTAGCGACCGCGCTCGACGAGGGCGGTCGCCGGCGTCGCCCTGGAATTGATCGCCGTGACGACCGCCGGGATGGTGGTGCCGTCCGTGCCCGTCACCGCGACGGGGAGGTGGTTGAGCGCGAAATAGCCGGCCGCGGATTTTTCCGCGCTGGCGATATCGGCGGCGGCGGCGATGGCGGCAAGGTCGGCTGCGGCCTGCAACTGGCGCTGCTGCACGGTGAGATAGCCGTAGTCGACGCCGAGGGCGAGCGAGAAGATCAGCAGCGGCAGGCTGATGGCGGCGAGCGTGCCGATATTGCCGGCGCGATCGGGAAGAAGGGCGCGAGGGCGTTTCATGGTCACAGCCCTCCGACGCGCACGGTGGAATAGCGCTCGATCCTCTGGCTCGGCAGGGCGAAGGTGAAGAGGTTCCAGATCGGCAGGTCGCCGGAATCATAGACGATCCTGACGGTGAACTGTTCCGGGTTGGACGGGTCGTCGGTGACGGCCACCTGCATCCTGGCGCGGTCGAGGAAGGCGTAGTCGAAATGCGAGGCGTCGAGATAGTGGTTGACCAGCGTGATGCGTTCGTTCTGGTTGAGGCCGGCGACCGCCGTTCGGGCGGCATCGGCCGCCACCTGCTGCACCGCATGGGTGACACTGAGATAGATGCCGTAGGCGATCAGCGTGAAGAGGATGAGGAAGAACAGGGGGGCGATGATCGCGAATTCCAGAGCCGACGTTCCGGCTCGGTCCTTTACAAGGTTCGGCAGCGTGCGCATGACGTCTCCTCCTTGGGACTGTCCGCTGACAAGATCTTCGCGCCTCTCGAGGAGGTGCACCCATACGGTGCGCCTCGAGCGTTAATTTTCTCCTATTGGTTGAATTATCTTGATTTAATATATTTAGGGTTGTGGCTGGTTGCTGTCCTCACGACGCGGCGGCGCAGGCCGCCGGATCATTGCGGCGTCCTGCAAGGCTTCGGAGCGGTGTCGCGAGGAAAATCAGGAGCCTGCGGCCATCAGTTCCGCATGGGAATTGAAGAAGCGCTCCAGGCCGTACTGCTTGCCGAACATGATGTCGTGCTGCAGGAAGCGGAAATCGCGCACAAGGGGATCGACCGCCTTCTGGCGCGCCCAGCCGGCCGTGGCGCTGCCCTTGGCGTCGATCAGCATGTAGCGGTCGATGACGCGCAGCTTGTCATGCACCGCGCCGAGGAAGCCGGTGTAGTAGGGATGCTCGAAGCCGGCTTCCTTGAGGACGTAGTAGGAGAGGAAGGCCGGGCTGATCGTGCCGATCTCCTTCTCGGCGCCCGTCTTGTTCGACCAGATGACGAGCGGGGTCTCATGCTCCTTCTTCATCTGCTCGGCGGAACCCTTGCGCGAGGCGGTGATGCCCTTCATGTAGCCGGAATTCTTGTAGACCGTGTTGAGCGGCGGCAGGTGGTCGCCGAAGACGACGATGATCGTCTCGCGGTCGCGCTCCTTCGCCCAGTCCATCAGCATCTTCAGGCTGCCGTCGGCTTCCTTGACGCCCTGGGCATAGCTTGCCAGCATGCGGTTGTCGCGGGCGTCGAGGCTGCCGTCCACCTTGATATCGGTCTTCGCATAGCGGCCGTCGTCATAGGGGCCGTGGCCCTGCAGCGTGACGGTGAAGAAGAAGAACGGGTCTTCCTGCATGTCAGCCTGGCGGATGATCTCCTTGGTCAGCGCCTCGTCCGAGGTGAAGTTGCCGCGTTTGGCAAGCGGCGGCATCTTGTCGACGTCCTTGAACGTCTCGAAGCCGAAGGCCTTGTAGACGCTGGTGCGGTTCCAGAACCAGCCGGAGAAGGGATGGATGGCGCGCGCCGTATAGCCTTCCGCGCGGAAGAAGGTGGCGAGCGAGGGGATCGGCTTGCGCACATACTGCTGGTAGGGGATCGAGCCCGTCGGCAGGAAGGCGTTGGAGAAGCCCGTCAGCGCCTCGAACTCGACATTGGCGGTCAGCCCGCCGAATTCCGGCGAGAAGACGCTGCCGCCCTGGTTCTCGCGGATGACGGGCATCGGATCGGCCGAGAGCTTCACGCTCTGAAGGCGCGTCGGATCCCACAGCGATTCGCTCATCACGACGATGACGTCGGGCTTGGAGCGGTGCGTGGTGCCGACCGGCATCGGCTTCGACGGGATCTTGTCGATCGCCTCTGTCATGTAGCCGGCGGGGGCCTGCACATTGGCCATCGGCAGGTTGATGGCGAACGCCATGACGAAGCCGTTGTGGCGATAGTTCTCCGCCTGGTCCCACATGATCGGGAAGACCTTCAGCCGGTCGCGCACCCAGGAGAACTCGTTGTAGTCCATGATGGAGACGAAGCCGGCCAGAAGCGGCAGCGCGACGGCAAGCCGCGCCAGGCGCTCCTTCCTCGTCAGCGGCCGGAAGCGGCGCCAGGCGAAGACCCAGAGGCTGACGAGGCCGACGACTGAGGCGAGGACGGCGACGGCGAGGAGGGCGGCCGTCCACGGCCGGTCCTGCACCAGCACGGGCATGAGTTCCAGGATCTGGCGGCCGAAGAGCAGGTCTGTCGGATAGAGCGGATCGGTGAGGAACACCTGCTTCTGCTGGGAGATGATGCCCATCAGCACGACGAGCGGCGAGACGAGCAGCACGGCCTTGTGCTGGCGGCCGATCAGCTCGTCGACGGCGAGGTAGAGCAGGAAGAAGACGCCCGTCGTGGTCCAGGCCGGCTGTTCGAGATTGGTGAAATACTGGCGCACCGGGGCAAGCGAGCCGCGGGTGATCCATTCCACGACAACGACGGTGAGGAACGCCAGAAGGGCGGAAACGGCGAGCGAACGCAGGACGGCAAGCGCCTTGGCATGGCGCGCCCGGAAGCCGGCCGAGACGGCGCTTTCTTCGGTTGCATCGATTGCCACGGCTGCGGAGGTGAACAGGGCCAAGGCCGTCTCCAGAATTCATGAAAGTTTCGTGTATCTGTCATACGGACGTCATCTTGAACAGAAGATGAATGGTTTCGAGAACGTTCGTCCCCCGCTTTGGTTCCCCCTCCGCCGGGGGGGCAGTCGCGCCGCGAACCCGTTGAAAACCGGGGGCTTGCACCGAAAGCGCCGGCAAAGGCGCCGCGCTTCATTCCCAAACCGTCCGTCATGCTCTAAAGAGCTTGTCGACTGTCCGAGCGTGCGGCCGCAGGCCCGGACACCAGAGGAGATGGGTCCGCAGACATGACTTCCGATCGAGACATGACAGATCAGGGCAGGGCGACGCTGCGCATCGCGGTTGCGCAATTGAACCCGACCGTCGGCGACGTCGCCGGCAATCTCGCCAAGGCGCGCGCCGCCCGCGAGGATGCCGCCCGGCAGGGGGCCGACCTGCTTCTCCTGACCGAACTCTTCATCTCCGGCTATCCGCCGGAAGACCTCGTGCTGAAACCCGCCTTCCTGAAGGCCTGCCGGCGCGCGGTGGACGATCTTGCCGCCGACACCGCAAATGGCGGCCCCGGCGTCATCATCGGCTTTCCGAGGCAGGACGAGACGGGGCGCTACAACGCGGTCGCCGTCCTCGACGGCGGCAAGGTGATCGCAGTGCGCGACAAGGTGGACCTGCCGAACTACGGTGAGTTCGACGAAAAGCGCGTCTTCGACCAGGGCGCGATGCCCGGTCCCGTCAATTTCCGCGGCGTGCGCCTCGGCATTCCGATCTGCGAGGATATCTGGGGCGACCTCGGCGTCTGCGAGACGCTGGCCGAGAGCGGCGCGGAAATCCTGCTGTCGCCGAACGGTTCGCCCTACTATCGCGGCAAGGTCGACATCCGCCACCAGGTCGCGCTGAAGCAGGTCATCGAGACCGGCCTGCCGCTGCTCTATGCCAACCAGCTCGGCGGCCAGGACGAGCTGGTCTTCGACGGCGCCAGCTTCGCCTTCAACACGGACAAGTCGCTCGCCTTCCAGATGAGCCAGTTCGAGGAGACGATCGCGCTGACCACCTGGAAGAAGCGCGCCGACGGCTGGGTCTGCGACGGCGGGCCGATGTCGCGCATTCCCGAGAAGGAGGAGGCGGACTACCGCGCGTGCCTCCTCGGCTTCCGCGACTACGTCAACAAGAACGGCTTCAAGAATGTCGTGCTCGGCCTGTCGGGCGGCATCGATTCGGCGATCTGCGCGGCGATCGCCGTCGACGCGCTCGGCGAGGAGCGCGTGCGCTGCATCATGATGCCCTATCGCTACACGTCGAAGGATTCGCTGAAGGACGCGGCCGATTGCGCCCGGCTGCTCGGCTGCCGCTACGACATCGTGCCGATCGAGCCGCCGGTGACCGGCTTCCTCTCCTCGCTCTCGGAGCTTTTCGAGGGCACGGAGGAGGGCATCACCGAGGAGAACCTGCAGAGCCGCGCGCGCGGCACCATCCTCATGGCGGTCTCCAACAAGTTCGGCTCGATGGTCGTGACGACCGGCAACAAGTCGGAAATGTCGGTCGGCTATGCGACGCTCTACGGCGACATGAACGGCGGCTTCAATCCGATCAAGGACCTCTACAAGATGCAGGTCTACGCGATCTCGCGCTGGCGCAACGGGCATGTGCCGCCGGGGGCGCTCGGGCCGACGGGCGAGGTGATCCCGCAGAACATCATCGACAAGGCGCCCTCCGCCGAACTGCGCCCCAACCAGACCGACCAGGATTCGCTGCCGCCCTATCCGGTGCTCGACGACATCCTGGAATGCCTGGTGGAACTGGAGATGAGCACCGAGGAGATCGTCGCGCGCGGGCATGACGCGGCGACCGTGCACCGCATCGAGCACCTGCTCTACATCGCCGAATACAAGCGCCGCCAGTCCGCGCCGGGCGTGAAGATCACCCGCAAGAATTTCGGCCGCGACCGGCGCTATCCGATCACCAACCGCTATCGCGACCGGGGGTAGCGTTGCATTAACCGCCACAAGCAAAAGCTGGTTCCGGCAATTGCTGCGGAGCCTCCTTTTGTTATTCTCCGCCTCTGTTCAGGAGGATGGAGGAAAATGTCAAAGCGCAATGTTGTGCTGTTCATTGATGCGGAGAATATACCGCCATCACAGGCCGGTGCCATTCTCGATGAGGCGGGTCGGCACGGATCACTGGTCCATCGCCGCGTCTATGGCGATTTTTCCCGGCCGGCCCTGGCGCCCTGGCTGGACGTTCTGTCACGCCATGCGCTGACGCCCTGCCAGACGGTTTCCTGTGCGGCGGGAAAGAACGGCGCGGACATCGCGCTGGTCATCGGTGCCGTGGACCTGCTCCACACGATCGATGCGGATGTTTTCTGCCTCGCTACCTGCGACGGCGACTTCACGCAGCTTGCGATGCGCATCCGGCAGGGCGGGAAAACCGTTGTCGGCATTGGCATGCCGCACGCCTCCGCCTGCTTTCGTGCCGCCTGCGACCTCTTCAAGGTCATCCTTTCTCCCAAAGAGCAGACAAAGCCGGCAACCTCTGCTGTCCAGCAGACGAACGTCTCGTGTCGCGCATTGAAAGGTGAGGTTCTACAAAGAGCGTTCATCGCCGCGCCCCGGCTCGATGGAGAATGGGTTGGACTGCCGCATCTCATGAAGGCCTTGAAGGACTGCGAGCCGGGTTTCGAGCTCAAAGCCTACGGGTATAGTCAGTTCAGCAAGCTGCTTGCATTTTCCGGTGTGGAACTGGCCGACCAGAACAGGAAGGCGCGGCTGAAGATGCCGATCCTGCGGACGGTCGTCGACAACGGGTAAAGTGTCGATCTCCCTCATTAAGCATTCGCTCACCAGCCCGCTTAAGCGATTTTTGCCGTCTGTCGGCTAGTCTTCTCCCAACAATGCCGGGAAAAC